>NZ_CALEDC010000076.1 GCF_937949835.1 uncultured Campylobacter sp. | reverse complement strand
TCCTGCGTATGGCGTCTGAGTGGCCTTGACTCACGCCTTTGCCCCAAAACGTGTAGCTGCTGCCATTTTCAAGCACGCTCTCGCCAAATAGCCTATTTAGCGAAAATAGCCCCGGATCCCAGCCAACAGCGATGACACCTACATTGCCACCTTTTTTAGCAGCAGCATCCACTGCGGCAAAGTGCTCAGGTATTTTTGCATGCGTATCGAAGCTATCAACTACGTTAAAATTTTGTGCAAATTCTGGCGTCTGTGTTGGAAGGTCAGTTGCGCTGCCACCACAAAGCACTAAAACGTCAAATTTGCCCTTGTGCGATAAAATTTCATCCGCGCTAAACACCGGCGCGCCGTATGTTTGCACGCTGTGCGGCTCGCGGCGAGAAAACACCGCCAAAAGCTCTAAATCCTTGCTATTTCGCGCGGCAAGCTCCACGCCGCGACCTAAATTTCCATATCCTAAAACCGCTATTTTTATTTTTTCGCTCATTTTTTATCCTTGATAAATTTTAAAATTTAGCGCGTAAAACGGCGCGCTGCCGATGAAATTTTACCTCAGTAGGAAATAATAAATCACGTATAACCAACTTAAAAATCCGTGGATTATCGCCCACATTATGCTTTTATTGACTCCCCATGATAGTGCGACGGCTATGACCGTGCCTAAAGTAAATCCACCGATACTACCCTTTGACATATTTTTCTCCTTAATTTAAAATTTTGGCTCAAACGAGCGGACTACTCGCCAAACGCCTTTAGCTCGTCGCATACTTTGGCGAATTTTTCCTGCGCGCTTTGCAGCCCTTCGCGGTTGGCTTCGACCACGGCTTGCGGGGCGGAGGCTACGAATTTCTCGTTATTTAGCATGCTTGAAAGCTTTGCTATCTCTTTTTCTAGTTTGGTTTTTTGCGCGTTAAGGCGCGAAATCACGCCGCTAAGATCGACCCCTTCAAGCGGCACGAAAGTTTCTAGCCTCTCGCTTACGTCGCGGGCGGAATTTGCAATATTTTGCTGCGTAAATTCCACTTCATCTACCTTTGCTAGCGTTTTGATGTATTCCGCAGCGGCGCTTAGATCGACTGCGGATTTGACGTAGGCTTTGGCTACGCGCGCATTGCCGAGCTCGATCGTCGCCTTTGCGCGACGAATGCTAACGATCGCTTCAATAAGAAGCGAAAATAGCTCCTCGATCCGCTCGTCGCGCTCGCCAGGATGTGGGTATCGCATCACCATGATGGAGCGCGCGTCTTGCAGCTTCGTGCCGCTTAGCTCCTGATACAGATACTCGCTTAGAAACGGCATAAATGGGCTTAGTAGCTTCATCGCTTCTTTAAAAATCATCCCTAGCTCGCCGATCGCGGCCTTGTCCGCCTTGCTAAGCTCGATGCCCCAGTCGCAAAACTCGTCCCAAAAAAACTTATAAAGCTCGGTCGCAGCGTCGTTGAAGCGGTATTCGTCTAAATTTTCCCGCACCGCGCTCACGCAGCAGTTAAAGCGCGAAAGCATATATTTGCCGAGGCTCGTTTTGATCTGCGCCGCGTCTAAATCGTCAAATTTAGAAGCGTTTAAAAGCAAAAATTTGCTCGCGTTATAAAGCTTATTCGTAAAATTTCGATATATCAAAAGCTTATCGTCGCTAAGGCGCAGATCGCGCCCCTGCACGCACAAAATCGTAAGCGTAAAGCGCAAAATATCGGCGCTAAATTCATCGATTTTTAGCAGCGGATCGACTACGTTTTTGCTCGATTTGCTCATCTTTTTGCCGTCTTTGTCCTTAACCAAGGCATGCAGGTAGATGTCGCGAAACGGCAGCTCGCCCATGGCGTTTTGGCACTGAAACATCATGCGCGCGACCCAGAAAAACAAAATGTCAAAGCCCGTAATCAGCATGGTATTCGGATAAAATTCGCTCAAATCCTCCTCGAACCACTTCTCGTTTTTCAGCGCCTCGCCGTTGCCCCAGCCAAGCGTGCTGATCGGCCAAAGACCGCTTGAAAACCACGTGTCGAGCACGTCGGGATCTTGAGTAAAATTTTTACCGCCGCATTTCGGGCAGGCATCGGGGCTCTCGCGCTCATCCGCCCACTGATGGCCGCAGTCGCAGTAAAACACGGGAATTCTATGCCCCCACCACAGCTGGCGACTGATACACCAGTCCTTCAGCTCGCGCATCCAGGCGTTGAAGCTATTGATCCAGTGCTTCGGGAAAAATTCCGCCTCGCCGGAATTTACTTTGGCAATTGCTTCTTTTGCGATATCTGCGCGCACGAACCACTGCTGTGAGATGTACGGTTCGACGACGTTTTTGCAGCGGTAGCAGTAGCCGACTTGATTTTCGTAATCCTCGATTTTTTCGATAAAGCCCAGCCTCTCAAGCTCCGCTACGATCTGATCGCGCGCGGCAAGTCGCTCTAAGCCCCCGAATTTACCGCACTGCTCGTTTAAAATTCCTTTTTCGTCAAAAACGGTGATAAACTCCAACTCGTGGCGCTTACCGACCTCGTAGTCGTTGGTGTCGTGCGCTGGCGTGACCTTCACGGCACCCGTTCCGAAGCTCATATCGACGTATTCGTCGGCGATGATCTCTATCTCGCGGCCGATTAGCGGCAGCACGACTTTTTTACCGATCAAATTTTTATAGCGTTCGTCCGCGGGATTTACCATCACCGCAGTGTCGCCGAAATAGGTCTCTGGG
>NZ_CALEDC010000075.1 GCF_937949835.1 uncultured Campylobacter sp. | reverse complement strand
GCCGTGCATATCGGTCATATTGTTAAAGCTCGCCTCGCCCTTTAAACTCTTAAAATGGTTGCTAAAAAAATCCTCGAACTCGTACAGCGCGCCCTTTTGATGCGGATTTTCGCCGTAGCGAGTATCAAAAACCTTGCTGCCCATGATAAATTTTTTCGCGCCGAAGCCGCCGTTAAAGCGCTCGTTCATATAGTTTGCGATCATCGCGTCGTAGGCTGCGGTGTGCTCATAAGCTTTTATCATCAAATTTTGCCTAAATTTCAGCTTCTCGCTCTCGTCCGCGCTGCTTAAATTTTGCAAAACCGCGTCGTAATCAAGCGGGCTGGTAACGACATAAACGCTAGCAAAATTCTTAGCTGCCGAGCGCACCATCGCGGGGCCGCCGATGTCGATATTTTCGATAATCTCGGAAAAATCGTCGGTGCGGGCTACGGTCGCTTTAAAAGGATATAAATTTACGCACACGAGATCGATGCCGCCGATGCCGTGCTGTGCGGCTTGGCTTACGTGATTTGCGTCGCTTCTCTTATATAAAATTCCGCCGTGGATCTTTGGATGCAGGGTTTTAACCCGTCCCTCAAACATCTCGGGCGAGCCCGAGTACTCGCTCACTTCCGCTGCTTTCACGCCATTTTGCAAAAGCAATTTATGCGTGCCGCCCGTGCTTAAAATTTCAAATCCGAGCCTCTGCAGCCCTTTGGCAAACTCTACGACGCCCTTCTTATCGCTTACGCTGATTAACGCTCTCATCTTTTCTCCTTTTAATTTATTCGCATAATTTTTTAAAAATCAGCTCGCGCATGTCGTTTGCGTTAAGCTGAAAATACAAAATCGCCTCGCGGCGAGCCTTTTGATACTCGCGCCTTGTCTTTTCATCCGCCGCGCCGAGCTTTGCGCCTTTAAATTTCGCCATGCGCGCCGAACTCAGCTCTTTTAGCTTCTCGCCGCCCGGAGAGATGCCGCCGCTATAATTAAACCACTCTTTGCTTTGAAAAATATTAAATAAAATTTGAAAATCTACGAAATTTCCCTTATTGTACTCGGCGCAGACCCCGTTTTTGTGGCTTACGGCGTAGATCGCGCCGTATCTGCGCTCGAAAAAATATAGTTTTATGAGCTTTGCATTTTTGTCTAAATTTGCGCCGCTACCGCCTAAAATCGCAAGCTTCGCATCGCCGCGCGTTTCGTAAGGGCCTAAAATCGTGCCGTTTTCGTAGAGATTTCCGCCGTAAAAAGCGTATTTCGTACCCCTAAGCTCGTCCGAAAGAACGTAGGTTTTATCGCTTACGGGCGAGTTTTTGCCCGCACAGCCGAGCAGCGACAGAGCCAAAAACAGAGACGAGATAAAAAATTTCATCGCAAAAACCCTTTAAATTTTAAAATTTTGCCGAATTTATGAAGCGGGAATCGGCAAAGCGAAATTTATTAAATTTACCGCGCGCAAATTTTAATTTTACTTCTCAAATGCCGCCGCTTTGCTCGCGCGGACGTAAATTTTAAAATTTTGCGCCGCTTGCAAAGGCTAAATTTAAAAGTCGTGACGCAAAACGTAAATTTAAACCGCAGCGTAAGCTTAGCCGAAAAGATCGGCGCGAACCGGCTAAATTTAAAATTTCACGGCGCAGATTTTACCCCAAGCCGGGTTACACTTGCTTTTGCCGTTTTTAAAATTTTAAATTTATTTGCACATCCTGTTTTTCAGCTCGTCCATAAGCGCGGCTATGTCATCATCAATCGCACCTTACCGCTGCTGCTCGTTTAAATTTTACAAGCCGCAAATTTAAAGCGGCACGAGACCCAAAAACCGCACTAAATATAATAGATGCTGTTTTTGATATTTTTGCCGTCGATCTCGTTTTTGCGCCACGAGCTCTCGTCGTTTAGCACGATCCAGCGCTTCTCCTCCTCACGGTAAAACCAGTCCTTGTCGATCTGATAGTAGATCTGGCATCCCGAAATTTCGATGATGTTGGCGATGTTGTTGTCGTGGTAGTTGTTCTCATCAAAGTCGGTGAAGGTGCGCTGCCCCATCTCGGCGTAGAGCTCGTTTAAAATTTGAAGCATCTCGCTTAGGCGCGTATCCATCTTCTCGACCTGAAGTCCAAGCTCATTAGCCTCTCTAAATAAGATCGGATAGTCGTGCGACGGATAGCCGCTGTTTAGCTTGTCGCTGATAAAGGCGATCTTTTGCTCATCGTCGAAGTGATAGCGCAGAATTTCGCGGCAAATTTTAAGCGACAGGCTGCTTGCGCGATCGACGGCGCCAAAAACGAGCGGATGGATATACTTGTAAAGCTCCTTGTACGGGTTCTCGTCGTTGGGGCGCTCGTTATTTTTCCAAAGCTTCACCACGCGGCTTAGCTCGTCCATCGAAACGTTGGCTTGATCGTTTGTATTCGTAACCGGCGAAAGCTCGTGGCGCAGCGAAGTATCGACCGACGTTAGGTAGCCTAGCGGCCCCATTAAAATTTTATTCGCTCCAAGCGCCATCATCGTAGCCGCCGAAGCGCAGTTTGCGGGCACCAGCGCGATCAGCTCGTCGCAGTGGTTGCGCAGGATCGAGACGATCTTAAGCGAGGCGATACCGCTGCCGCCGTCAGACTTAATATAAAGGTAGAGCTTTTCAAAATGCTTGCCCTTTAGGTGGTCGTTGATACTGATCGCGTCGTTGCCGCAGACGCTGCCCGCGCCCGAATTGAAGTAGGTAAGCAGCGGCGCGCCCAGATATTTCTCGATATTGGTGATCACCTCTTGCGTTTGCTTCATCAAGATCGGCGGTTGCTTCGCCGCCTTTTTGGCGCCCTGCTTCTGCGGCTCTTCGTCTTTGGATAAAAATCCCATGTTTTTCCTTTCGTGTTGGTTTGGTTTTAAAATTTTAACTTACAAATATCGCGCAATCTGTCCCGGTGCCACTCAATGCTCTCTTTCACCGTATTGCCTAGAGCCGTATGCGGGCTTTGCAAAAACGCCCTACTATTTTTTAGACTTGAGCCCACGTATTCGTAACGTGAGATCACGTTTGCGCTGGCGCTTTGCGACACCGAAGCCGAAAACGAGTATGAATAAAGCGGCGCGGAGGAAGCGTAGCCGCTAAAGTGCTCTTTTAGGCTTACGAATTTGCCCTCCGCAAAGGTCTTGCAAACGCCGCCGCTCGCGGAATACTCGGCGATTCGTAGCTCTTTATTGGGCGTAAAAACGTAGATCGTAAATTTATTTAGACCTCGCTGCGAAATTTGATCCTTAGCCGTGCCGACTCCTCTTTCGTCCGTAAATAGATAGAGATTGGAGCCCTCCTCTTCATATCTTCCCAAGATTGCGTCATCTTTTAAAAGCATGCCGTCTGAAATTTTATACTCGGTGACGGTCTGCCCGTCATAGCTCATCATCACGGAATTTTCCGGATGCAGCTCAGCTTGCGAATACTTTACCTTCATACAACCCGCAAGCAGCGCGACCGCCGCAAGTAGCGCTAAAATTTTGATTTTATCCATAACTCCCTCGAAGTTTATCTGCAAAAATCGTCTAAGATCATGGTTTTAAGACCATCGATCGTCTTTTTGAAAAATCCAGCCACAGCCAACTCCTCCGCGATATATTTCGTATCTTTGCGATCGACCGCTTTTTCAAAATTCATATTTTTATATGCACTCAACGTTTTTGAGCTCATATTTTGCACCGAGCTCTCGCTTTTTGAAATTTTGCCGTCCGCATAAAGCCAATCGCCGTCTTTGAACATATTTGAAATATAGTCGAAATTTACGTATCTGCCGGCGTTATAGACGCTGCAAATCCCATCTTTGTGCCAAATGCTAAATACCATAGCCCTTTCGTCGTTAAAAAGATAAAATTTCATCCGCTTAGCATTCAGCGCGGACTTGTAATTATTACCGTAAGACTTGCCCGCTTCGTCGAGCACAAGCATCCTAAACTCGCCTCTATCCATAGAATAAGAGCCCAAATTTCTGCCGTTTTCATACAGATCCTCGCCGGCAAATTTATAGATCACGGT
>NZ_CALEDC010000074.1 GCF_937949835.1 uncultured Campylobacter sp. | reverse complement strand
GGGAACGATATTTGAAACGATACCCTTGTTTCCGTGGCGACCCGCCATCTTATCGCCCACTTTTAGCTTGCGCTTAGTCGCGATATAGACCTTTACGAGCTTAACGACGCCGCTTGGCAAAATATCGTCTTTTTCTAAAATTTCGATCTTTTCGTCATGTTCCTCTTTGAGCTTGCGCTTTTCGTTTTGGAAGTGGTTTTTTAGCTCTTCGTATTCCTTCTGAACAGCTTTAGAATAAGCCTTGACGAAAGAATTTAACGTAAAGCGGTTGGAGCTTTCAAGCTCCTCTTTTTTAACCTTATCGCCCTTTTTATAATCTTTTTTATTTAGGCTTTGATCGCTTTGTAAAGCGCTTTTAGAAAGTAGCGCCACTACCTTTAGCATCTCTTCGCGATCAAGCATCAAAAGCCTGTCGTGATGCTCCCTTTCGAGCTCGGTTTTTTCATCCTCATAGGCTTTGTTCGTGCGTGGATCCTTCTCGTAGCCCTTTTTGGTAAAAATTTTAACGTCGATTACCACGCCTTCCATAGAGGCGGTCGCGTAGAGAGATTTATTTACCACATGCCCCGCCTTCTCGCCAAAAATTGCGCGCAAAAGCCTCTCCTCTGGGGTCGGCTTAACCTCGCCTTTCGGAGTTACCTTGCCTACCAAGATCATGCCGGGCTTTACGTGAGTACCGATCTTTACGATACCGCTATCATCGAGGTGGGTAAGCTCCTCCTCTTTGATATTAGGGATGTCGCGCGTGATCTCCTCCACGCCGTCTTTAAGCTCTCTAGCCTCGATCTCTTTTTCATAAACATGCACGCTGGTGTATTCGTCGGCACGAATCATCTTTTCGCTCATGACGACGGCGTCCTCGTAATTGTAACCGTGCCACGGCATGAAAGCTATGAGAGCGTTTTTGCCGATCGCAAGCTCGCCGCCGTCCATGCTAGGACCGTCGGCTATGATTTGACCTGCCTTTATCACGTCGCCTTTACGCACGATCGGGCGCTGTGAAAAGGTAGTGTTTTGGTTAGTGCGTAAATTTTTCTCCATCGAATAGTGATCGATAAACGGACCTTTTTCGTCCTCGCCCAAGATAAATATATTTTTATTATCGACCTTTTCTACGACGCCGTCGCGATTAGCTTTGATCGCTTCCCACGAATCGCGCGCGATGATCGCCTCCATGCCAGTTCCTACAATAGGAGCGGTGGAGTGCAGAAGCGGCACGGCTTGGCGCTGCATGTTCGAGCCCATCAAGGCGCGGTTAGCATCGTCATGCTCCAAAAATGGGATCAACGACGCCGCCACACCCGCGACCATACCGGAGCAAAGGTCTATCAGCGAAATATCCTCACGCTTAGCCATGATGTTTTCGCCGTCTTTTCTAACCTCCAAAAGCTCCTCTACGATATTGCCCTCTTCGTCCAATTTAGCGGACGCCGGAGCGATTACTAGCCCCTCCTCCTGCGTAGCGGTAAGATAGACGATCTCGTCGGTAACCTTGCCGTTTACGACTCTTTTATACGGAGCCTCGACGAAGCCTAGATCATTTACCTTCGCATAGGTCGCTAGGGTATTGATCAGACCGATGTTTTGACCCTCCGGGGTTTCGATAGGGCAAATTCTACCGTAGTGCGTAGGATGGACGTCGCGCACCTCAAAGCCGGCTCGCTCGCGGCTCAAACCACCAGGCCCCATCGAGCTTAGGCGTCGCTTGTGGCTCAGCTCGGACAGCGGGTTCACTTCATCGAGCAGCTGGCTCAGCTGGCTGCTAGCAAAGAACTCGCGCACTGCTGCCACCACTGGGCGAGCATTGATCAGCTGGCTCGGCGTAACCGTCTCGAGGGCACTCATGCTCA
>NZ_CALEDC010000073.1 GCF_937949835.1 uncultured Campylobacter sp. | reverse complement strand
ATTTAGCTAAAAAAGGGCTGATCAAGCGAAAAAAATGCAATTCCAAGGTAATTTATTACGATCTAGCTAGTTTGCTTGATTATAAATCCGGGTCCAGCCTTGATAAATAATTCGCCCACCACTGCATCAAAAGTCGCCTCTCTCGCAAATTTATAGCGTGATTATAGGCGGCTTTTACTTTGTTTCTTTCATTGTGATCCAAACACATCTCTATTATTCGCTCGCTCTGCCCGTGCTCGCTTAAATTTTCATGGCAAATCGTGCTAAACATCGCGCGAAATCCGTGCGGAACTATATCGTCACTCGTGTAGCCTAAATTTCTAAGCATAGCTCGGACGGAATTATCACTTATCGGTCTTTTGACGGATTTTATGGACGGGAACAAAAACTCAGAGTTGAAGCGGTATTTCTTAAAATTTTCTAAAAGTCTGATTACTTGCGTAGATAGCGGCACACGATGCTCCTCTTTCATTTTCATCTTACCTGAGGGTATTATCCAAATTTTATCGTCAAAACTTATCTCTTTCCATTTAGCCGATCTAACGTTAAAAGGGCGCTGTGCCGTAAGTAGCCCGAAAAGTCCTGCGGTTATAACCCTAACATCGCCGTCGTAATTTTTAATATTACCGATTAGATTCTTAATGCCTTTATCGTCAAAAATTGCCGCATAGTGCTTTATTTTGGGCATTTTAAAAAGTGCATTTTTGTCGATAGCATAAGTAGGGCTATGCTCTACATAATCATTCATCGCCGCCCATCTGAAAAGCTGTGAGATAGAATTTAACGCTCTATCTAGTGTTTCGAATTTGCCCTCTTTGTTTAGCTTATCCAAAGCCTCTAAAATTTGCCTTTTAGTGACGTTTTTTATATCCTCTTTGCCAAATTTCGGGAAGAAAAATCGCTCGTAGTATCTTTGATGAGTAAAGGCTTGCTTTGGGCTTACTTCTTGCTTTTTATTTTCAAACCAGAGCTTAAATATGCTCTCGAAGCTCGTTAAATTTGGTCTTGCTTTATTTGTAGGTTCGTCTCCCACCGCTAAAATTTTTTGAAATTCTAATCTTTTCTCGCGCGCGGCAAACAGACTTACGATCGGGTATCTTCCTATGCTTATACGCTTATACTTGCCGCTAAGCTTGCTTTTGAATTCGAAAATGAACGTTTTTGTGCCGCTTGGCATGACTTGGACGTATAAATTCTCCCCGTCCCCGACCTTGTATCGCTTCTCTTTGGGCTTTAAAGCCTTTATCTTGGTATCGTTTAACATTTTAACGGACACTTCCCGGTTGTGTTTTTAGATTTCTGTTTTTGTCCGTGATATTGTCCGCTTTTTTTGCTTATGATTATATTAAATGAAAAGTGATAAAAGATGATAAAACAAAGTTATTTTTAAGATATAATGCTGAATATACCGATATTTTAAAGAGATTTGAGAGTTATAAAAAGTGATGAAAAAATACAAAACGTAACTAATGGTGGCGGACAGAGAGGGATTTAAAATATTTTTAGAAATTCCTATTTATAGGCATTCTGTTTGATATTTAAATTCCAAGTGTCCGTTATAATGTCCGC
>NZ_CALEDC010000072.1 GCF_937949835.1 uncultured Campylobacter sp. | reverse complement strand
GTCGCCCTCGGTGCAAAATAAATCCCGATATTTTTCAGATACTTTTCCATATCGCGGGTGACTGGGTAGCCTACCGATTCGACCGGAACATAATAGGCTTCGCCGCCCATAAAAGCAACGTCACGCTCGGCAGGATTAAAAACACAGCCCGAAAATAGCACGGCCGCGCAGATTAGCATCAAATTTTCATAAATTTTTACCATTTCGGCTTTTTCGTGCCTTTTTTACCGGTGTATGGGTTGCTTCTGCCCTTGCTTGACCAGTTGTCGCGCTGCGTGCGGTTTTTATTTGAGCGGTAGTGAGGCTTTACGTATTTGCCCTTTTTTGTGACGTATCCGCCTACCCTCTGCGCGCTAAAAGACATCGACGGCACGAGCAAAAAAGCCGCTAAAATTAAAGCAAGTAGTTTTTTCATTTTATGATCCTTTATTGAAATTGTTTCAGATCTGCTAAATCAAAGCGGGTTAGCCGCCTTTCTAGAGGATAAAGAAAATATCTAACGGCAAGAATATCCCCGTCTCGAAGTTGTTTTTGCTGCGATTTGGAAAGACGAATTGTGGCTACTTGAAAAGATGCCGCTAGGATAGCTGTGTTGGTAAACATAGTATTTTTATCAACTCTCATTTCTAGCTTCTGAGTTGGAACGCCACCATTGCTATCCTCCATCCAAAACTGCTCTGGCTCCTTTAACACAATCCCGATTATGCCCCCATAACTTACCTTCCCGTTTTTGCTTTCAAGATACAAGGACACACCCTTTTCTTTACATACAAAATAAAGGGTTGTTTTATCGGTCATCTCATCGGTAACGTAAAATTTTTCACAAAACGCAGATAGAGATGAGGACAATACCAGAATAAACAATAAAACTCTTTTCATTGGTTATCGCCTTCCTCTAATGAATTAAAACACAAATTTAAATAAATTGCCCCCTATTAGAGGGCAAAAGCCTATTTCTTTTTCTTTGGCGTAGGCTTTGTTTGAGAAAGTGCGCTTCCTGCGACGGATTTGCTTTTCTTGCTATATCTATCGTCCTTTAAAATTTCGGATGCCTCTGACGCAACCTTTTTGGACGTTTGCTTCTTGTTTGTCGCCATTTCAACCTCCTTTCATTGAGATAATCAAGACTTTTCTCGATTGCCGAATTATACTACTAAAAATATTATCAATAATAATAAAATTTAAGCATCGTTTAATATTACTTTTGATAATATTCCCTCATCAAAACCAAGGTGACCCACACCTAGCCCGCGTAGAGCTAAAGCTACGGGAAGCGTCCGTATGGATACGACAATCCATACCCG
>NZ_CALEDC010000071.1 GCF_937949835.1 uncultured Campylobacter sp. | reverse complement strand
TCCGAAATCGGGGTAAAGTCGTTCTCTAGGCTCGCGCTTTGGATATAGATGTCAAAGGCTTTTTGTTGTATCTCGTTCATAGTTTCCACTCTCGCGCCCTCTCTTTCGCTTCTGTCCCAGCTGTCCCACTATCGCCGAAAAATGCTGACCCGCTCAAAATTCCGCATAACGGGCTTTTGCGAGATTGCCGTCCCTTTAAGTTTAAAAATAGTGGGACAAAGGTCAATAGCCTAAAAAACGTTGTTTGCTTCTTTAAGGTTTCTTTCTGTCCCATCATTTTCCCTATATAATCGGTAGAAAAAAATTTAAAAATCAAAGGCAAATTAAGTTTAAATTCAGTAATAAAAATATATGAATATATGAGCGAAAATGGTGGGACACTGGGACAACAAGCCCCTAGAGCCGATTTTACCGCAGTTTCGCTGTCCCGACATCGAATCAAAATAGTGGGACGATAGCGGGACAAAAGCCTGTATCGTGGGACAAGGTTATTCTTCATCATCGCCTCTTGCTCCCCCGATTTGATATTCGCTTAGGGCGCCAACTTCTATAAAGTTGCCGTCCACGTTGATTTTGTTAAAATCCAAATTTTCATTCGCTCGGATCCCGAATACGCAATGAGGCCTATCACCGCTTAGTCCCGCCAAAGGATATGGCATTCGTCTTCTTCCGCGGGCAACCTTGATATTGTTTATCGTGCATTCGTCGATAAAATTTGCATAAAAATTTTTCTCTTTCTGCGGGGTGCCGCCCTTATCCTCGATGTATGTCTTGTAGAGGATATAGAGGTATTTATTGGGAATGAAGTAATTTTCGTCGGGGATGACGGCATCCCTTACGAAAGCCCTCATAGGATTGACGTCGTCTCTATATTCCTCAAGCTCGCTCAGCATTCGCTTGGAGCGGGTAAATTTGCCCTGCTTTACGAGGCGCATAAGCCCGGAAAGCGCCAGATTAAAAATCCCAGCCATCTCGTCGTTAAAGCGGTCGCTAAGCCCTCTAATCTTTTGCCCGTCTTTGATCTCTTTATCGAAGCTGATAAGCACCATTCGGCGAAGCGTTGCGTTATCCACGCCTTGCTTAGGCTTGACATTGCCCGAAAAGGCGAGTTTGGGCTTTTCATTCGGCAAAAGGTTAAAAGGCTTCTCATTTTTTGGGTTTATCATAATTTGGTCCTTCGTGGATACGAGGGCTTTTAGGTTTGCAAGCTGGCCCTTGTCGGTGCCATTCTTATCAATCTCAGTTCCAATGTTAATGAGTTTGTTTGAAAGTCCGTAAAGCTGGTGCCCCTCAAACTGCTGGAGCTGGAGGCTTGAGACGTTGTCTTCGCCGAAAAAGTTGCGAATGGTATCTAAGATAACGCTCTTGCCGTTGGCGCCGCTTTTTCCGTATAAAAACAGAAAGCTTTCGAATTCGTGGCTCGGCAAGAAACAGTATCCGATAAACTCCATCAAGGTCTTGATGTCGTCCTTGTCTGCTAAAATTTGGCGCAAAAATCTATTCCACTTCGGGCAAGCGGCGTTTTTGTCGTATGCAAAATCCAAGATATTCAGCGCGCCGTCGCCCTTTTCGTGGCGCGATTTAAAGGTGATATTTCCATACTTCGAGATAAAGATCGTGCCGTTGGTTAGATTTATAACCCGCCTTTGCTCGTCGCGTTTGAGCGTATCGAGCGGGTGGGCTTTGTTAAGCAAATTTTCAATGATCTTCGTGGAGTTATCCACGCTCTTTTTCTTTACGTCCACGCAAGCCCTCGGCATCCAATACTCTTGCAGGAAGTGATTTAGTACGCGCAGATCGACCCTAGCGTAATGCGTTTTCGTCCAGAAATACAGCTCTCCCTTGTATTGCGCGAAAGGATATCCGAGCTTCTCTACCGAAGCAAGAAAACTCTCCACCATATCTACGATGTGGGTTTGGTGGTAATTCGTAAGCACGGTCTTGTTGATCTGAAGTAGCTTATCAAACGTCGCGCTATGCTTATCCCAATCTTTTTGGGCGATCTCGCCTATGAGCGCGCCGTCGAAAAAAGCTCTCTTGATCCTTTCGTAGGTATCGCTATCTGACTTCTTGAGCGCCTTGGCGTTTTTTAGGATAGTATTGATGTAGGGTTCGTCCAACTCGCCTCTG
>NZ_CALEDC010000070.1 GCF_937949835.1 uncultured Campylobacter sp. | reverse complement strand
GGCGACGAGGAGGGGAATTTTATCTCAAACGCAAAGCTCTCTTTTTCGCAAAATCACGAGTTAGGTTCTACTGGCAAGTTAAATTTAGGCGCGAACGGACAAAATTTAGCTTGCGGCGAGCGGAGCTTTAAAGCAAGCGAGCAAAATTCCAAAGAAAACGAGCAAAATTTTAAAGAGAGCGAGCTCGGCGCGGAAGCGACCCTTTTCGGCACTGAAACTTGCGAGCCAGGCGCCGAAATTTGCGCGCAAAGCTCCAAGTTCGCGGCTCGCTTCGAGCATCCGTTTGAGAAATTTGACGGGCTGATCCGCACCCATCCGCTCTTTGCGCTATGCGCGGCGATCTTTATGCTCTCGCTTGCGGGCATTCCGCCGTTTAGCGTGTTTTGGGGCAAGATGTATCTGCTAAGCGCGGCGGTCAATTCAGGCTACTTTGCCCTCGCCGTAATCATGGCGGTAAATAGCGCGCTCGCGCTGTATTACTACCTGCGCCTCATCGTGCGTATGTTTTTGCACGAGCCGCGGGAGGACGCGGAGCTTGACGGCTCGCTGAGCGCGGTCTCGGTGCAGATAAAATTTGCCGTCGTGCTAGCTAGCGTGGCATGCGTGCTGGCGCCGTTTTTAGTCAAATTCCTAACCGGCGCGGTAAACAATTTCGTCTTTTTAAGCGGGTATTGAGCTAAAATTTTAAGCGTGAATTGAACCCATCGCGCTTTGCCAACAAGGAGAGATATGTTTTTGGGCGAGCTAAGTGCTGACGGCTACGGTTTTGCGCTGCTTGATGTGCGCGATTTGAGTGAGTTTTTAAAGGAGCGAAAATGCAGAGCAAAAAAGCTTCTAAGCTACTGGGACGCGCACAAGCAGCTGTTTTATGACGCCGTAAAGGGCGCTAAAGCTTTACCCTTCTACCCGCTTACGGTGCGCAGCTATGAGATCTTCGTTTGCATGGACGAGGAGTTTGCGCTGCCTGCGGGCTACGAAGTGGCTTTCAAGCGCGATAAGCTGTATTTCGCCCCGCAAAGCGACTCCGCGATCCTAGCGAGCTTCGATGCTTTGCAGTATCGCGCTGGTAAGCTAAAAAGCGGCGAACTCGAGCTAGGCTATGAGTGTCAAAGCGGCGTTGCGGGCAAGATACGAAAATTTAATTCCACGCTCAAGCTCGGCTTGCAAAGCGGCACTTACGAGCTTTGCGTCGTTGGGCTAAAAAACAGCTCGCAGCACCCCGAGAAATACGGCTACGCCTTTATTTTCAAGCGCAACGCAAGCGCGGAAAATCAAAATTTCAGTAGGCTTGACAACGATAAATTTAGCTTTGATATTTGCGAAGGCGATTAAATTTAATCGAAATTCCGCGCCGCACGAGACCTTGGCGCGACCCGCAAAATTTTAAAGACGCGATTCAGCGCGGTAAATTAAATCTAAATTTTACTCCCTTTACCCCACTGCCTCCTAGCAAACACACAAATTTTGATAAATTTCGATTATAAATCTCGCGGCGAAGAAATTTTAAAATTTCACGCTCCAGCTCTTGTGGCGGCGCCGAAATTTTATCCGCGAACTGCGAGCGGTTGAAGGTACGTTGGCGCTTTGCGAGCTGTACCGTGTGCAGGCTTACGAGCTGCTCGCACTGCGCCCGTGAGATCTGCCCGCGCAAAAGCTGCCCGCACTCCTTTAGCCCGATGCAGCCTAGCGCCCTGCACTCTGTGCCGTAGCGAGCGAATAAAAACTCCGCTTCCTCCAAAAGCCCGCGCTCAAACATCGCCTTTGTGCGCGCTTCGATGCGCTGCGCAAGCCATTGCTTAGGCGCGTCGATCTCAAAAATTTTAATATCCGAAATGACGGGCGGGGCGGTGTTTTCGCGCAGAAATTTACTCGGCGCCCCGCCGCAAAATTTATAGATGCTTAGCCATTTTTTTAAACGAAAGCTGTCTGCCGCGCTAAGCTTTGCGGCAAATTCCG
>NZ_CALEDC010000069.1 GCF_937949835.1 uncultured Campylobacter sp. | reverse complement strand
AAATTTATTGGTCACCAGAGACACAACAATACATAATAAAAAATTTTAATATAAAAAATAACAAAAATGATATTAAGATTTTAAAAACAAAGAATAACATTTAATAAATTTTAAGAATAAAAATAATTAAAAGGAAACTAATATGAAACAATAATATGTTATTGGATCAATAGATCTCGTCGTTGGACTATGCTAGCTCAGAAGACTAGCAATTTTGGAACAGAAAATGGCATTCTAAAATGAGTAGCAAAATTTTTATACTTGTACTATTTTAAGAATGTTTTGGGTAAAGCCTTATAATTTGACAAACTGTTAAAAGCCTAGGCATGAACCGAATAATAAAATCAAGCTTGGAGAAGGGTTCGGCGGCATTGTCTGCTGGCGCTTGGACGCGGCAGCGACAGGTGCGTCCTCTACGTTTACCGCATGGTTTGCTACTACGCCAGCACGCCCCGTCCCGACAAAGCCAAGCTGAAATGGTGGCTTTGGAAGGATTAAATTTACGAATTTGACCCGCACGAGCCGTTTAAATTTAAGCGGATTTACTAGCGACCGGCGCGGCTGCGTTTGCGGCACGAAACGGCGCCTCACGGAAGTGTAAGCTAGCAAGCGCAACGAACGGCGCAAATTTTATGCGCGAGCTTTGCGAATACAATGCGATGGAGTGGCGCAAAGAGCATAAATTTAACGGGCGCGGCATAGCGGCTAGCGCAAAGCGCAAACATAGCCGCAATATGAAATTTTGTTTTATTCACAGGCACGCTTTGCGACGAAGCGGCCTGTACGAAATATAGAATCGCTCCGATTTCTGGCAAGCGCGCGCCGAGCCGTATATGCGCCATAAATATAAAAGCGGCAACAGTCGGCGTCTTTAGGCGCATACGGCGCGGCCTTTCACGACGGCAAGGAGCGGCGGCTGATATTCAATAATCACGCTATGGAGAAAATGAAATAGGCGGCGCGAGTTTTGCTTTTTATGGTAAATTTTACAAACGCGGCGCAGATTATCGCGCGAGCTTTGTGAACACAATGCGATAGAGCGACACAGAGCGTAAATTTTACGGGCGCCGTATAATGGGGCGCTGAAAAGCGGAAGGACGGTAGGGATGAAATTTTTTGCTATTTTGATTTTGTGCGCGAGCGCGCTTTTTGGCGAAACGATCAGCGCGAAATATGAGATTTCGTTCGGCGTTTTCGGCGCGGTCGGCAGCGCAAATACGCGGCTCGTGCGCGAGGACGATCGCTACGAGATCGTCATGGATGCCGTTGCGCAGGGCGTCGCGGGCAGCCTAAGCGGGCAAAGGCGCGAGAGCTTCCGCTCGAAGGGGCGCGTCGTAGCGGGGCTTTTGATGCCCGATCTATACGTCCACGAGGTCTCGCGCAAAAAGGGCAAAACGACGAAAAACGAGCGCAAAACCTACGCCTTCGACTACGCGCGCAAAACGATAAAATTTCAAAAGTTCAAGGGCGCGGGCGGCGAGCTACAGCTCGTAAGCGATGAAATTTTGCCCTATTTTGCGACGAACGACCTGCTGAGTTTGTTTTTCAATTTCTCTAAAATCCCGCACTCGGGCGATAAATTTTTCGTCCGAGCCGCGGGCGCAAAGAGCGCCGACGGAAGGATCGACATCGAAAGGCCGCGCGGAAGCGCCGCCGCAAATATCGCGAGCGAGCTTGGCGTCGCGCCGCCTAACGATGCGGATACCAACTCCGGCGCAGCGGCAAGCGCAAGCTCTAGCGGAGCAGACACGAAAACCGGCACAACGGACGTAAATTTTAAAGGGCGCGGCGCGGGCGCAGATAAGCAGGCTGCGGCGATTTACGTGGTTTTCATCAACCAGCCGATATTTTCGAGCAGCCGAGGCGAGCTGCACCTGAGCCTAAACGAGCGCGGTTATGCCGATCGCGCCGTTTTGAAGGACGTGCTGCTCTTCGGCGACATCCGCGCGCGGCTCGTGGAGTGAGACTTCGTAAATTCGAAAAATGCCTGAGTTAAAAATTTTTAACTCTTAAAAGATAATTTGGCGCGTCCAGGTCTTTATTAAATTTTAGTTCC
>NZ_CALEDC010000068.1 GCF_937949835.1 uncultured Campylobacter sp. | reverse complement strand
CTCCGATCTGCACTTCGGTCACGAGCTGGTGCTGAAAAAATACCCGAATTTTAGAAAAGGCGCGAATGTAGCCGAGATGGATGAAAATCTCATCGCTGCTTGGAATGCGCTCGTTACGCCCGAGGATCTCGTCTATAATCTCGGCGACGTCTCCTTTCACAAGGATTTTGCGCACACTTGCGAGTTACTTCGCAGACTAAACGGGCGACATTTTTTGGTGCTCGGTAACCACGACGGGCGCATCGCTGCGATGAAAAACGAGCTGTTAAGCCAGCACAAGGCGGACGGTAATTTTATGTTTGAGCAGATCGTGGGCTACGCCTTTGTGCGCCTATCGCATAAGAGAGCGGCTCTGTCTCACTACCCGATGATCGAGTGGGCAAACTGCCATTATGGCGCGCTGATGCTCTACGGTCACCTGCACGCAGATATGGCCGAAGTTTCGGGCAGGGCGCTAAACGTGGGCTTTGATCTGCACGGCAAAATTTTAAGCGAAGACGAGGTATGGTCGTATCTGAAAGATATCCCGCCCAAGGCCCATCACGCAAGCGAGCTAGAGGGCATTAGCGAGAACGACGATGTGGAGCAAAGGCGGGCTTTGATAGAAAATTTTTTACGCAAAATTAATCGGGATTCGTGAAAAAGACAAAATTTACGGCGCAAGACGGGCTCTTTGCGGCAAAAAAGCTTAAATTTAAAAGCAAGTCGTTTAAATACGGATGATTTTATCTAGTCAAAATTTCATTATGTAACGCGAGATAAATTTAACAAAACGCAACCGCGAACGAGTAACCAAATCGTATCAAGCAAACGCAATACTGCAAAGATAAAATTTTCAAATTCTGCCTAGGTGCCAGAGCGAAAAATTTGATCTAGCGGGCTTCCAGCATCGCGATTTTGTTGATGTAATCGGCGAAATTTAGATTTATCAGATTTGTTTTGATGAAGATGCGCGTGAAAATCACATAACCGATCTCGTTACTAAGCGTGCCGTCGGAGTAGATGAAAACATTAGTGAGAAACTCGCTATTTTCGGATTTATAGAAGGTCTCGATCTGAAAATTTAAAAGCTCGTAAAATAGCTCGTCAGTATCGCTCATCGCCGCCTGCATCTCCTCATCGATGCGCATTATGTCGGCGTAGAGCACGCGCTCTTGGTTGGCGACGACAAAACACGCGCGGTTATTAAATTTCAGCGCGAACATCGCCATGTTTTCAAAATCGCTTTGATTTTTTAGCAAGAAGTATAAAATTTTAAATAAACTAGCGTGCGAGCTAAATTCTATTCCAAAAGTCTCATCCGCCGCCTGTGCACTTGCGCGAGGAAATTCCACGATGAAGCTATCATCGACTTTTTGATAAATGCTATTTTCTTTAATCATATAATCTTCGTTAAAATGCACTCTTTGATTTTCGTCGTCTATCAGCACGCAAGAGATTAAATTTTTATCACTCAGATCCGCAAAGCCCGCCAGCGAGGTAGCCAGATCGTTTTCTTGCGCGATGGGAAAACGATCGGATTTCTCATCCAAAATTCTTTTGCCAAAGCCCAATTTTCTATAAAAAAACTGGCATGCGTCGGCACTTTTAGCGACGCCGAGGAATGATTTTGCTTTAAATAGTGCCATTTTTTCTCCTAAAATTGCAATTATACCGAAACACTATTATTTCAAACTAAAATTTAGCGTCCTGCTCGGCGCTTGCAAAAAGCAGTTGCCTGATCGCATCTTTGCCCGCATCGAGGCTAAGCCCGGTTAAATTTAGCGGCGCGCTGAGGCTGTAATTTATACGCGAAAAAGGCTTTGGCAAGACCATCTGGTCCCAGCTGCGAAATTTCCAAAAACTGCTTGCTTCATAATTTAGCGCGTAAATGTCTAAGTTTAGCCGCTGCGCAAGGATCACGGCACCGTCGGCGACGCTGTGAAGCGGACCGCGCGGACCGTCGGGAGTGATGATGACGTCGGTGCCATTTTTTATCTCTTTGATCGCACCCATAAGGGCTCGCGCGCCGCCCTTAAAGCTACTGCCGCGGATCGCGCCGATACCGAAATGCGAGATAACGCGCGTAATTATCTCGCCGTCTTTGTGATCCGAGATGATGACCCTGGCACGCCTCTTGCTGCCGAAATCCCGCAGCCACCAGCGCCTATACGCAAAGCTCATCATCGCTAATCTTCCATGCCAAAACACAACGACGCAGGGCTTTTCTGGCAGCTTCGTGGGGGTAAATTTAACCCTGCACGTTAAAAAAATACACCAAATCAGGATAAAAATGAGATATTCGGCGATGCGGAAAAACAGCCGCTTTTTAAGCGATAACTTTTCCATAAAGCGCCATTCTGGCGGTCTTTTCGACACGCACTCTGCGCGTTTTGCCTAGTAGCTCCTCGCCGCCTTGCGCGCAGATTAAAAAATTTGAAAAGCTTCTACCGCACGCAGTGCCGCTCTCTCGCAGCTCCTCGAAATACACGTCGAAAATTTTATCTTTTTGCGCTCCTGCGATCTCGTCTAAAATTTTAGCGTGAGCGCTTTGTAGCCTGCTTAGCCTTTCGCTTGAAATTTCATCATCCAGCGGCTTTAAATTTGCTGCCGGCGTGAGCGGTCGCGGGCTAAATTTAAAGGAAAAAATCTGCTCAAATCTCACCGCCTTTAATACTTCCATCGTCTCGGCAAAATCCTCCTCGCTCTCGCTCGGATAGCCCACGATGATGTCGGTGCTAATCGCCACGCCCGGACAGCTTTGGCGCAGTTTAAGCGCGCGATCCAGATACCACTGCTTGGTATATCCGCGCTTCATATCGCGCAAAACCTTGCTGGAGCCGCTTTGCAAGGGCATATGCATCGATTTGCAAATTTTAGGATTATTGCAAAAAACGTCTAGAAATTTATCGTCCATATGCAGCGGATGCGGGCTAGTAAAGCGGATGCGCTCGATGCCCTCTATCTCGCTAAGCCGCATGAGCAGGTCGCTGAAGTCGATTTTTTCGTGCGCGCTAGAAAAGCGCTTGCCGTAATTATTGACGTTTTGGCCGAGCAAAAATATCTCTTTGGCGCCGCGAGCTGCGGATCTCTCGGCCTCGCGCAAGATAATTTGAGCTGGGATTGAAATTTCATCGCCTCTAGTCTGCGGCACGATGCAGTAGGAGCACTTTTTGTCGCAGCCGATCATTATGTTTATGAAGGATTTATATGGCGAGCTCGCAAAATCGCCGAAGGCAAACTCGCTCTCGTCGTAATTTATGTCTGTGCTGATAAATTTAGGCGTACGTACGGCTTGCGAAATTTTAGATACGTTTCTAGCGCCGAGCACGAAATCCACAAAAGGCGCGCGCTTAAAAATCTCTCCGCCCAGATGACTTGCGGTGCAGCCGCAAACGCCGATTTTGGAGCCCTTTTTTCTAGCTTTATCAAAAGCTCCGATCTCGCTGAAGAGCTTATGCACGGGCTTTTCGCGCACGGAGCATGTGTTTATTAAGATCAGATCCGCAATATTTACGTCGTCGGTAATCTCGTAATCTTGCTCTTTTAGCTGCGCGATAATATGCTCACTATCGCGCACGTTCATCGCGCAACCTAGGGTCTGGATGAAGAGGAGTTTACTCAAAGGATATGCACCTCGTACATATACTCATTTTCGTTCAGCCCGTATCGCACTATGCGCTGATACACGCTAAAACCCTTAGTGTCGAAAAAATCCACCAAAGCGGCTAAATCTTTTTGAGAATTTTCTCTATCCAGATAAAATATTTTTTGTCCGCTCTTTTCTACTTGGGCTTGCAAATCCTCGATCTTAACGCTTTTTGGCTTAGAGGCAAGCTCCGTTCTGGCAAGTTTTAGCTGCATGATCTATCCTTTCATTTATCTTTTTAAACCCGCGAGTTTAGCGAAATTTAGATAATAATTCGTTTAAATAAAAATAAAGTCAAAATTCCATATAATACCGCACTTCAAAATTTAAAATCCAAATTTAGTAGCACGAAATCAAATCTTAAGGAAAATTTATGGAAAAAATCACCGACATCATCGAGTCGATTGCAAATGAAAAGGGGCTTGAGCCCGCGGACGTCAAAGAGCGCGTCAAAACGGCGTTCATCCAGACCGCAAAAAGACTTTTCGGCGAGGAGTATCTCTACGACAGCGAAGTCGATCCGCAAACCAAGCGCGTCAAGCTTTACCAAAAGGTTCACGTCGTAGCAGACGATGATGAGCGGCTCGGCGATCACAACTTCATCGCGCTGAGCGAAGCCAAAAAAATAGGCGAAAACGCAGAGATCGGCGATGAGCTAAGCTACGAAATAAATATCGAAAACCTCGGTCGCACGGCTTCCGGCGTGCTGGCTAGAGAGCTAAATTTTCACATCCAAAGGTTGCTTGAAGAGAAAATTTTTGAAAACTATAAAAGCAAGGTAGGCACCCTCACCCACGGCACGGTCACCAAGATCGATCACGACGGCACGACCTACGTAGAGATCGAAGATACGAAGGCTTTCATGCCGCAAAAAAATCGCATCAAGGGTGAAAATTTCAAAGTGGGCGACGTGCTGCAAGCCGTCATCAAAAACGTAGCCATCGACAAATCTCACGGCATCAGGCTGGAGCTTTCGCGCACCAGCCCGAAATTCCTAGAAGCCCTGCTCGCCGCCGAAGTCCCTGAGATCAAAGACGGCAGCGTCATCATCCAAGCCTGCGCTAGGATTCCAGGCAGGCGCGCCAAGATCGCACTTAGCGCCGTCTCGCCAAATGTCGATCCGGTAGGCGCCACCGTCGGCAAAGGAGGCGCGCGAATCGATGCGGTGAGTAGATTTTTAAGCAAAAATTTGCAAGACGGAAGCGGCGGAGAGAGTATCGACGCGTTTGAATACTCCGCAAGTCCCGAAATTTTGATCACTCGCGCGATGGCGCCCGCGATCGTAAACTCGGTCAAAATAACGCAGGACGGCAAGGCGATCGTCTATGTAAACCCCGATCAAAAAAGCAAAGCGATCGGCAAAAACGGTCTAAATATCCGCCTCGCCTCGATGCTGTGCGGCTGCGAGATCGAGCTTATCGAAACCGGCTCAGCGAGCGAGAAAAAGGTCTCCAAGGAAGAAGGTCTTAAAAATCTCGAAGCGCTTTTCGGCGAGCTGTAGAGGCGAAGCGCACTTTGCTTTTTGAAATTTTGTAAGTTACGCTTTTTATAAAATTCTATTCTTTTGGGATTTTACGAATTGTAAATTTCGTGTTTTGAAAATTCTGCAGCAAGGCGGAATTTTGTTTTGCGTGTAGAATGTGTAGAATCTGAAGCGAGCGGTAATTTTGCGAATTCGGTAGCTAGCGAAATTTGTAAATTTGACGCTCTGCGGAATTCTAATATAAAATTTTATCGAGCGCGGAATTTTAAAATTTAGCGTCAAAACAAATTTTGACCAAAAATTTACGGCGCAGAATTTTAAGATCAAATTTTATTCATGCGCGGATTTGAATTGACGCGATATTTTAAATTTACACGGCGCGCAAAATTCTGCTCCAAGTTAGGTCGCGCCTACCGCTCGTATAAAATTTCAACGCCGCCGTAATGCCAAAACGCTTTCGGCGCGAGGTATTCGCCGCCTAGGACAGCTAGGTTGAGTTCGAAATACTGCGGCGAAAATTCCGTTATTTTTGAAATTTCCTGCTCAAGCAGCGTCGTGCAGTAGAGGTTCGCCTCGCCGCGAGGTCTTAACGTAAAACTCTCGCCGACGCGCCTAAGTAAAGAAGCGGCGAGGCGCGCCTTTTGTTCTTCGCTTAAAAATTTCATCCGCACCGCACCGAAGTCTCGCGCATGCGCCAAGAACTCGCGCATCGAAACGGTCGCGACGCCGTCTTGCTCGCCCTCGCCCGTTACCGCGTGCACTACCAAAAGCGGGCGCTCGCGCACGATCATGCCTACGTGCGAGTATTTAAAATCCGTCGCAGTCGCGATTATGCGGCTGTCGGTGACGTCGCCCATGCGAAAGACGAGATCGCCCGTGCGTAGGTTTGATAAAATTTCATCCGGTACCCGTAGCGGCTCTTTTGCGGCAGATGCGCGCGTGAGCATCCAAATCTCGCCAAGCCCGCCTAGGGCAAAGATCAGGCAGACGAGAAGCTTTTTGGCTAAAGCGCAACCTTCCATTTGCCGTCTTTTTTGACGAGTTTAACGCTCTCGGTGCGGTTCGTGCCGTTTTTAAAAGACACGACGACTTTCACGAGCGCCGATTTCTCGTCGCTATTTTGCAGCTCGCCCGAGACGCTCTTTAGCCCGTCACGCTTGGAGGCTTCCTCCTTGCCGGCACCCGCCATTTGCATCAGTTTGCCGTTTATCATCTGCATAGAGCCGTCGTCCGATCTGTCCTTATCGGGTATGTCGATGATATCAACCAAAGTATTGGAGTCGCCCTCGTATAGGGCTCTGACGAAGTCCTCGGCCACGCCTTTCGGGTCGCTGCCGCAGCCCGCTAAAACAAATATCGCAATTAGCGCGAGTAGAAATTTTTTCATAAACTCTCCTCGTAGAAATTTTGAGATTTTATATACAAACGATAAATATTTTTTAAATTCAGATCTTTCTGCTCGGGGGAATTTATATCGCGTTTGGATTTGCGAAAGGCGCATTCGGTCGTGCTTTTGCTGAATTAAAATAGAATTTTTCATTCAAAGAAAAGCTCATCTTGCCTCGGTAAAATTTTATCTTGCCGAAGCGAAATTTTATCGCGGCTTCTGCGCACCGTGTCTTGCGGCACACCGCTCAAACGGCACCCAAACTCATTCGGTAGCGCGTGAGGCGAGCTTTGCTTGTCGGAACTGAAATTTAGCCGTATTTCGCGGCTAAAATTTTAAAATTTAAATGTCGCCTCCGCCGGATCGATCGCTTGCGATTTTGTTTTTTGGCACTGTGCGCGAAATTATAAGAAAATTTTATCCGAATAGAGCTATAATCTAGTAATTTTTCTAAAGG
>NZ_CALEDC010000067.1 GCF_937949835.1 uncultured Campylobacter sp. | reverse complement strand
CAAGGACGGCAGGTGCCTAAGCTCGATTATGCTTAATCTGCGCACGAAAACCGTCTGTAAATTTATGTGCGACGCGTATTAAATCGTGTAAATTTCATACTTCATAGCGCGAGCGAAATAGATTAGATTTCGGTTTGCTCGCGCTTTCTGCAGTAATTTATCGTACAAATTTCTACATCTCGCATCGCAAATCAAATAAATTCTGCTATAATAAACGGAAATTAAACAATGTCGTTAAAAACGTAACGTGGGCGCGATAAAGCGAGTAAAATTTGTAGAGGCAAATTTTAACCCTGCCGCTCGGTATTTCAAACGGCAAATCAAGGAAAAAAATGCAAAAATTTAGAATTACAAACGGCGAATGCTGCCGCATGGATATCTTTCTGATTATGACGCTGGTTTATATATTCGGCGTGGCGTGCAGGTTTTTTTGGATATATTGGGCTAGCGGAATCGAGCAGTTTTCTTTTGACGGCGAGCTCATCATGACCACAAACGACGCCTTTGCGAACGCCGAGGGTGCGCGCGATATGATAGCGGGCTTTCACCAGCCGGGCGATCTTAGCCCGTACGGCGCGTCGATCCCTACTCTAGCATTTTTGCTTAGTAAAATTTTACCCGTCAGCCTAAATAGCATTACGATCTATATGAGCGTGTTTTTAGCGCCGCTAGTGGCCGTGCCGATTATTTTGATAGCAAGAGAGTATAATATCCTGGGCGCCGGCATCATCGCGGCACTACTTGCATGCATCCTACCTGGGTATTATGTGAGGACATTTGGCGGGTATTTTGATAGCGATATGTTAAATATCGTCCTGCCGATGCTGATAATCTGGGCTCTAATCAGGATTACGCAAAACGACTCGCAGCGAAATTTAATTTTGCCTGCCATCTTTATGGCGCTTTATAGCTGGTGGTATCCTAGCTCGTATTCTCTAAATATGGCGATTATAGTGATATTTTTAATCTATACTTTGATTTTTAATAGACGCAATGAGGAAAATTACAAAGCGATTATTCTTATGGTCGTTGCAGTTATAAATTTTGGTGCGTATTACGAAGGCGAGACAATAATTGTAAATTATATTTTATTGCTTAAGATTGCACTAATTGCGTTTTTATATTTTTTAATGATTAAAATTCCAAGCCATAAAAGCAAAAAAGCTCTTTGGATTTTGGGTACGATCGCCGTAATTACGTTCGTCATATTCGGCGGACTTGTGCCTATAGCAGTGCAGCTTAAAGCATACATCTTAAAGGATGTAAGCAAAGAGGAAATTTTCTACTTCTACGGCGTTAGGAATACGGTTAATGAGGTAGAAAACGCTAATTTCATAAAATTTGTGCTTGAATCTAGTGGGCATCTATTTATATTTATATGCGCCGTAGGAGGGCTGGCTCTATTGCTGATAAAATTCCGTTCGTTTATCTTAACCTTGCCGATGATAGCGCTTGGAGTTTTAGCACTTTTCGGCGGAACTCGCTTTACAATGTACGCTACACCGATGATAGCGCTTGGATTTGCTTATTTTATATATTTCACACTGAATTACTTTGAAATACGCACCTGGCTTAGAAGTACTTTGTTGGCTATTTTAACCTGTTTAGCGCTAATGCCTAGCATAGATTTTATTTATAAATTCCGAGTTGCGCCTACGCTTACGAAAGACTCCATAACGCCTCTTGTAGAGCTAAAAAATAAAGCCAGCAGAGAGGATTATGTGTTATCGTGGTGGGATTACGGATATTTAATCAGATATTACTCCGATGTAAAAGTAGTAGCTGATCCCGGAGGTAGACAGGCGGGAGAATACACTTTTATGAGTGCGTTTTCCTTTAATAAAGATGAGGTAAGCTCTGCTAATATGGCAAGGCTTAACGTAGAATATATACAAAAGTTGCAAGGTAAAAAATTTGATCCTAAACTGGAAGATAAATTTAAACTAAATCTATATCAAATTCAAAAAGATTATGGCGAAGCCGATATCAATAAATTCTTAAGTTCTTTGAGTGATAAGAATTTCAAGCTTCCACAGAAAACTAGGGATATATATTATTATTTTGTACCGCACATGATAGATATATTGCCCAATATTTTAAAATTTTCTACTGTAGATATAGAAAAAGGTAAAGAATCTTGGACACCATTTATTCATGTGGGTTATGATATTAGAATGGGTAAAGATGGAGAGAGTATCATAATAAATGATGAATGCACGCTGCCTAGCATCGATCCTGAATACCTAATCTATGATGGTAAAAGAATGCCTATTAATTCATATTATCAAGTGGGCGAAGTAAACGGCAAACTCGTCAAATTATCCAAACAAGTAGATAAAAATTCCAATCTTTACGTGATATTTTTACCGGATTACCAAAGAATTTTAATCTTAGATAAAAAGGTTTTTGAATCAGCCTTTATCCAACTTTTTGTGCTGGAAAACTATGATAAAGATCTGTTTGAGCCCGTTTATTTAAGTAATTCTGCGCGGATTTACAAGTTATTAAGATAAATTTATATTCAGAGGAATACCGCGTAAATTCTTATTACGCTATACTTTTACAAAGTGTATGTTACTAAGCGATAAAAAATTTATAATGTAAATTATATGCTGAGATTTAGAATTTATACTGGCTATAAATAAATTACAAAAATACTTTAAAATTTTGTCACTAAAAATCGTAAATGTTATGTATTTACTTTAAATTTAGCCTAGGTTTCGAAGCGTGTCGCTATCATTGAGATAAAATTTCACCGAAAGGAGTAAATATGAGAAATTTAGTTGCAAAAGCATTGTTGCTTAGTTCTTTAGTTGCGGCGAGCGCGATGGCGGAGGGACTTTTCATAGGTGGCGAAGGCGGATACAATTTCAAAAACCAAGCTGCGGGTTTTGATGACGGACAGCCGCAAATCGGCGTTAAGGCCGGATATGACTTCGGCACGTTTAGAGCTTACGGCGGATATTTTTACGGATTTAAGGGCGAGGATTCCAGCTCGAATGCCAATTCGAAAAGAAAGGTTAAATGGAGCACGCACGATTTCGTAGCCGGTGCGGATTTTACGCCGGAGCTTTTCGGTAGATTTAAGCTTGTTCTAGGCGCTTACGCTGGACTTTCGGTGCTAGATACTGAAGTTAAAATAGACTATAGCAATGGCGGCTGGGTTAGAGCGGACGATACGCTGGGCGGCTTTATTTTGGGCGGCAAGATAGGTACTGCGTATGAGTTTGGCTCCAATAGCGAGATTGAAATGGGCTTTAAAGCAAGCAAGGCGTGGTACAAAGACGGCGATTATATCGAAGATAACGACGGTAAAAAATACGGCGTTTACGCAGGATATAATTATAAATTCTAAGAATTTTCATATTTGAGGCATTGCATCACTTTCATAGAGCCTTGATGCTCAGTGGTTTTGCGGTGTGTTGGGTGTGGCTAGCTTTGTCGCAAGGCTTTACCAAGTTTTAGTAGAGTCTTGCGATGAGGTTTAAATTATTGATTAATTTAACGCCTTTAAATTCAATCATCAAATTTTAACTCATAGAATTTCGTCGATAAAATTCCATCTCGAGCTTTATCTGCGAAATTCCACCCCTGCGCTTTTGGATAAAATTTCGTTCATTTTCGAGATTAGATTAAAATTTTAATGACGGCAAAAGAAATTTTAGATAAAATCAACAATTTCATACCAAAATTTTACTCAAAGGATAGAGATGAAGAGTTACGTTACGGGCTTCCCACGTATCGGAGAGCAGCGCGAGTTAAAGAAGGCTTTAGAGAGCTATTGGGCGGGCAAGTGCGATTATGACGCACTAGAGCGAGTCGCCGCAGAGCTAAAAGATCGCCACATCAAATATCAGCTGGATGCTTGGAGCGGCTTAATTAGCGTAAACGACTTTTCATACTACGATCTGATGCTCGATACCAGCGTACTTTTCGGCGTGATCCCACAGCGCTTTGCGGCTCTTTCGGCTCATGAGCAGTATTTTGCGATGGCGCGCGGCAGTAAAGACGCAGTCGCGATGGAGATGACAAAGTGGTTTAACACAAACTACCACTATATCGTGCCCGAAATCTCGGCGTATACGGAATTTAGCCTAAATCCTAGTAAAATTTTAAACGAGTACAAGGCTGCGAAGAATAACGATTTTAAGGATTCCTGCGCACTAAAGATAAATTTAATCGGACCTATCACCTATCTCGCGCTTAGCAAATCAAGCGACAAAAGTGATCCACTCGCGCATTTAGATGCCCTTGTCGCGAAATACGAGGAACTGCTAAAGCTTCTTAGCGAGCTTGATAGCGAGGTCGTAGTTCAGATCGATGAGCCGATTTTCGTAACGGATCGCGCAGCGGAGTTGGCGCCAAAGATTGAGCCTGTTTATCAGCGCCTAAGTAAGGCTGCAAGCAACGTAAAAATCATCTTTATGACCTATTTTGAGCACGCGACCGAGGCTGTGCGCGAGATAGTAAAGACCGATGTTTGGGCGATCGGGCTTGATTTTGTTTACGCAAGCGAGGAGAATATCAAAAAAGAGCTTCAAGCTTTAAAAGACGCTAAGACCGTGCTTTTCGCAGGCGTGATCGACGGGCGCAATATCTGGAAGAGCGACATCGACAAAAAGCTCGCCCAGCTCAAGGCCATCGAAGCCTACGTGCCTAAGGAGCGCATCTATGTGGGCACCTCCTGCTCGCTTTTGCACGTGCCCTTCACGCTAAAATACGAGGACAAGCTAAGCGCCGAGATCAGATCCTGGCTAAGTTTCGCGGTCGAAAAACTAAGCGAAATTTCGATTTTAACCCATCTTTTCTTTGAAATTCCGATGTGCGAACACGGCATGAAAGCTTACGAGGAAAATCAAAAATCCGCTAAAACCCGCGCTAACTCGCCACTTATTCATGACGAGCGAGTGCAAAGCCGCGCCGCAAATTTAAATAAATTCGAGCGCGCCGATCGCTACGAGGATCGCATCAAGGTGCAGAAAAAGAAGCTAGGCTATGGAATTTTACCTACCACTACGATCGGCTCCTTCCCTCAGACTGCCGAGCTTCGCCAGGTTCGCAACGCCTACAAAAAGGGCTTAATTGGCCGCGAAGCCTACGAGCGTGACATCAAAGCCTACATCGATGACTGCGTTAAATTTCAAGATGAGATCGGCCTGGATGTGCTAGTTCACGGCGAGCCGGAGCGCAACGATATGGTCGAGTATTTCGGCGAGCAGATGAGCGGATACGCGTTTAGCGCCAACGGCTGGGTGCAGAGCTACGGCAGCCGCTGCGTGAAGCCGCCGCTACTTTTCGGCGACGTTAGCCGCCCAAAACCAATGACCGTGGAGTGGATCAAATACGCTCAAAGCCGTACTAAAAAGATTATGAAAGGTATGCTAACGGGACCTGTTACGATGATGAACTGGAGCTTCGTGCGCGACGATAAGCCTCGCGAGCAGATCGTAAAACAGCTTGCGCTCGCGATTTTTGATGAAATTTCGGATCTGCAAGACGCGGGTATCATGATCGTTCGGGTGGACGAAGGTGCGTTTAAAGAGGGT
>NZ_CALEDC010000066.1 GCF_937949835.1 uncultured Campylobacter sp. | reverse complement strand
AGCTCTGCTGCAAGTTACGATCCCGCTTACGATAATCTCATTTCTGCTCGGGCTCGTGCTTGCGGTGCTGACGGCGGTCGCACGCATCGCAAATTTTAAAATTTTAAAGCAGCTAAGCGAAATTTATATTTGGATTTTTCGCGGCACTCCGCTTTTGGTGCAGCTTTTTATCGTCTATTTCGGGCTTCCAATCATCGGGATCACGCTTGATGTTTGGGCTGCTGCGATCATTACCTTTAGCCTCAATATCGGCGCTTACGCTTCAGAGGCGGTGCGAGCTGCGATCCTATCAGTGCCAAAGGGGCAATGGGAGGCGGCTACCTCGCTAGGCATGAGCTACGCTCAAATTCTGCGCCGCATCATCGCTCCGCAAGCAGCGCGCATATCGCTGCCGCCGCTATCAAATATATTTATCTCTACGCTTAAAGACACTTCGCTCGTAGCCTCGATTACGATGGTCGATATGTTTATGGTCGCTCAACGTATTGCTGCGCGGGCATTCGATCCGCTCACGTTATACGTGCTGGCGGCGCTATTTTATCTAGCAGTTTGCACCCTTCTTACGTTCTTACAATCCAAGCTAGAGCGACGATTTTCAAGGTTCGTGTGATGATAAAATTTACGAACTTAACTAAGCGCTTCGGCGATCACGTCGTGCTAAATGGGCTAAGCTTAGAATTTCGCGACGGGCAAACGACAGTGATTTTAGGAAGCTCCGGCTCCGGCAAATCCACGATGCTGCGCTGCATAAATCTGCTCGAAATTCCAAGCGGCGGCGAGCTACAGCTAGGCGAGTTTAAGATAAATTTCGACGCTCCGCATAAAACAAGCGAGTATCATCCATTCCGCGCTCATACGGGCATGGTTTTTCAAAGCTTCAATCTCTTTCCGCACCTCAACGTTTTACAAAACGTCATCGAAGCACCCATACACGTGCTAAAACAGCCACGCGAGCTTGCCGAGGCAAATGCAATGGCGCTGCTAAAAAAAGTCGGTATGGCGGATAAAGCTGGCGCGTATCCGGCTCGCCTCTCCGGCGGTCAGAGCCAGCGCGTGGCGATCGCGCGGGCGCTTGCGATGCAGCCTGAGTTTTTGCTGCTGGATGAGCCTACGAGCGCGCTTGATCCCGAGCTTGAGGCGCAGGTGCTAAAGACTATCGCCGAGCTTGCCGCAGAAGATCGCTCACTCATCATCGTCACGCACAATATGGGCTTTGCACGCAAGATCGCAGATAGAATTTTATTCTTAGATGGCGGAGTTATCGCATTCGACGGCGACGCAGAGGAATTCTTTGGCAGCAGTGATGAGCGCATAGCTAAATTTATCGGAGCGATGAGCTTTTAAATCCATTAAATTTCAAGGAGAAAATATGAAAATAGACACCCTAATCGTAAAGGGCATAGAGGCCAAGTCCAACCCCCACAACGCGGTGATTCCGCCGATATATCTAGCCAGCACCTTCGTGCAAGAAAGCCTGGATGATTTCGGCAAATACGCCTATTCGCGCGGCGCAAATCCTACGCGCAACGCCTTTGAAGAGCTTTTTGCAAAATTTGAAGGCAGCAAATACGCCTTCGCGCTAGCCTCGGGCATGGCGGCTACGAGCGCTGCATTTGCGCTGCTTAAAAGCGGCGATCGCGTGCTGCTAAATAATAACGTCTACGGCGGCACCTATCGCTACGTAAGCGGGATTTTTAAAAATCAAGGGATCAATTACGACCTGGTGGACGATCTAAATTTGATCACCGAAATTCCAAGCGACGTTAAAATGGTCTTCATCGAAACGCCATCAAATCCGCTTTTGCGCGTAACCGACATTGAGCGCATCAGCGAGCTCGCGCATAAAAACGGCGCGCTTGTGGTGATGGATAATACCTTTTTGACCCCATATTATCAGCGCCCGCTAGAGCACGGCGCAGACGTCGTGGTTTATAGCGCGACCAAATACATAGGCGGGCATGCCGATCTGATCGCCGGCATCGTTACGACGAACGACGATGAGCTTGCCGCAAGAATTCAGTTTATGAAAAACACTCTGGGCGCGACGCTATCGCCTACCGACGCGTATTCGCTCATACGCGGGCTTAAAACGCTAAGCGTGCGCTTCGACCGCCAGAGCGAAAATACGCTAAAGATAATAGAATTTTTACGCAGCAATCCTGCGGTAGAGGCGGTGAATTTCGCAGGCTCGCACTCTGAGAGCGAAAAAAAGATACAAGATCACCAAGCTAGCGGTATCGGAGCGGTCATCTCGCTGGTGCTTAAGCCGCAATACGACTATAAAACCTTTGCGCGCAGTCTTGAGCTATTCGATCTAGCCGTGAGCCTGGGCGGCGTAGAGAGCCTGATCTGCCATCCCGCATCGATGACGCACGAGAGCTATCCGCGCGAGCTGCAAGAGCGCATCGGTATCAGTCAAAATTTGCTGCGCCTAGCCATAGGCATTGAAAACGCGGACGATCTCATAGCAGATCTTGCCACCGCGCTAGAAAAATCTAAAAAATAGGCGGCGCGGAATTTCCAAGCTCGTGGAATTTTATGCAGGCTTGTAAAAATTTGCGCGGGCGCGTAGAATTCATGCCAAAATTTAATCCGAAATCCTTATAGCTTCGCTAGTGAGGCTATAAGGGCGCGGTCTTTACGAGCCGGCGCGCAGAGCGATTTAAAAAGGACTCGCCGCCGATCATTTTATCTTGCAAAAATCGCTTTTCGCAAAACCTATGCCCATTTTTTCGCGGGATAAATTTTGTATGAATTTTCACTCGTTAAATTTTACGAAGCGCGCGGCTTTGCGTAAAATTTAAATTTAAAAATTCCGCCACTACGTCGTTGAAATGAAATTTTAATTTATACGCACGGCAAGATTTATCCAGACCTCTTGCTAAAACACATCGTTTAAATTTAATTCGGATAAATCTATCTAACCGCCGTTTGATATTACTAAGCGGAGAGCTTAAATTTAATCAAAATTTTAAAGACGGCGGCGGATCTGTGCCGCACCACGCCAGCCGCTCGTAGCTGCTCGGTCTAAATTCGACGCGATTAATTTATCAAACGGGCAAATTTAGGCTCTGCCCTGCTCAAAATTTAAAATTCCGCGCGCCGTTTAAATTCCGCTTAAATTTTTAGCCGCTTTAAATTTAGCGGAATTACTTCAGCTCGCCCCAGCGCTTGGCGATGTTTAGGCTCGTCTTTAGAGGCACGTTCAGGCTCGCCGCGCTTTGCATTATCTCCTGCGCGCGCTCGCCGAAGCTCTGCGCCAAATCGTCCCGCACCTCGAAAATCAGCTCGTCGTGGATCTGCAAAATTAGCCGCGCTTCGTCGTTTAGTAGGGGCGAAATCTCAACCATAGCCTTTTTGATGATGTCGGCGGCGGAGCCTTGAAATTTCGTATTCACCGCCTCGCGCTCGTAGCTCGCATAGACCATGTTGTTGCGCGCGTTTGCGAAGTCGAAGTAGCGCCTGCGCCCAAAAAGCGTGCTTACGTAGCCGCTTTCTTTCGCGTCCGATTTTATGCTTTGCAAAAACTCCTTGATCGTGCAAAACGCCGCGAAATAGCGCTCGATATAGCCCTTCGCCTCGGCGCGCGCGATGCCTAGGCTATCGCTTAGCTTACCCGCGCCCATGCCGTAGATGAGGCCGAAATTTATGCTCTTTGCGATCGTGCGGTGTGCGGGCTGTGCGTCGCCGAAGATGCTGATCGCCGTGCGCGCGTGAATGTCCTCATCCGCCCTAAACGCCGCCAAAAGCGCAGGATCGCGCGAAAAGTGCGCGAGCAGGCGCAGCTCGATCTGCGAGTAATCAAGCGAGATCAGCGAGTAACCTTCGTCTGCTAGAAAGCAGTCCCGCACGTCCTTCGCAAACGTGCCGCGCGCGGGGATATTTTGAAGGTTCGGATTTTTGCTCGCTAGCCGCCCGGTGGCCGTGCCGGTCTGTAAGAAATTTGATCTGACGCGGTTTTGCGGATCTGCAAGGGCAAGCTGTAGCAGCGGCTCACAGTAGGTGCTTTGCAGCTTAAACAGCTCGCGGTAGTCTAAAATTTTACCCACCGCGGGATGCAGCGCCGTAAGATCCTTCAGCACGCTTTCATCGGTGCTGTAGCCCGTCTTGGTGCGCTTTGCGGCAGGAAGTCCTAGCCGCTCGAAAAGCACGGCGCCGAGCTGAGCGGGAGAGTTTATATTAAACTGCTCGCCGCAAAGCTCATAAATTTCATCCGTGAGCGCTCGCAGGGACTTTTCGTTGCGCCCGATTAGGCGCTTTATCATCTCCGCGTCGATCTTGATGCCGCATCTTTGCATCTGCCAAAGCACCCGCACGAACGGGAACTCAAGCTCTTGCGCGAGCTTAAAAAGCGCGGGTTCGAGCAGCTGTTTGAGTTTAAAATACAGCCTCAGCGTCACCCACGCATCCTCGCTCGCATAGATCGTAGCGGCGTCCAGCTCCACGGAGGCGAAGGTCTCGCCCTTTTTGACGACGTCGCCGAAATGCACAGTCTCGTACCCAAGATACCGCGGCGAGATAGAGTCCATCCCCACGGCGTTTGCGGGATCGAGTAGCCACGCTAGCACCATCGTATCGGCAAAGCGCGCAGGCGGCTCGATATTAAAATTATTTTTCACGATCTCAAAATCGTATTTTAAATTTTGCCCCACGACATATCCGCGAAACAGCGAGCCGATCGCAGCCTTTGCCGCGTCCGAAGAAATTTGAGCAGGAGCGCCCAAATAGCTATGCGCGAGCGGGACGTAGTAAGCGCGCTCCTCGTTAAACGCAAACGAAAAGCCCACGATCTTGGCGCTTTTGCTATCGACGCTAGTAGTTTCCGTATCGAAGCTCACCAAGGTCTCGGCACTGACGCTCTCGCACAGCCTCGCAAGCTCCGCGGCATCGGTGATACAAACAGGCTCAAAGGGCGTTTTAAAAGCGCTCTCGGAATTTTGTCCGATTGGATAGGAGCCGCCTGAGATGGAATTTTGCCCGTCTAGCCCCCCTACGGCAGCGTCCAAGATAGATCCGCCGCGAGACGGCTCTGCGCCCGCGTCCTTTCCGCCAGCGCCCAAAACGGAGCTTTTTGCGCCCGCGCTTTTGCCCTCGCCCCAAAGATCAAGTCCGTTCTGCTCCTGCAAGCTTAACGCCGAAAGAAGCCTATTTAGCGCGTAATCTTTTAAAATTTCGCGAATTTTAAAAAGCGGATTTTGCTGCGGAAATTTCGCGTCCTCTAAAGGCGGGATTTCCAGCTCGTCGTAAAGCGTGGCCAGGCGCTTGCTTATATAGGCGCTCTGCCTCCCTTCTATCAGATACTCGCGCTGTTTGTTTTGCGGCAGGCGGTCTAAATTTGAATAGATCCCATCAAGCGAGCCCCATTCGTCTAAAAGCTTCTTCGCCCCCTTATCGCCGATGCCGCGCACGCCCGGGATATTATCGGCGCTGTCGCCGCAGATCGCCAAAAAATCCACGATCTGCTCGGGATAGACGCCGTAGCGCTGCAAGCACTCGTCTCTTCCGTAAAGCATCTTTTTGCCGTGGCTGTAAATTTTAACGTTTTCGCCGATGAGCTGATACAGGTCCTTGTCGGAGGTAACGATGTTGATTTTATGCGTGGCGCCGTGCTTTTTAACGACGCTTGCGATGAGATCGTCCGCCTCGTAGCCCTCGCGTCCGAGCGAGTAAAGCCCCATCTTTTCGATCATCTCGATGCAGATGGGCAGCTGCTGCAAAAGCGCGGGCGGCGGGGCTTGGCGGTTGGTTTTGTAGTTGGGATCAATATCCGAGCGGAAGGTCTTGCCCTTGCTATCCAGAGCGAAAATTATATAATCGCTCTTAAATTCCTTCGAAAGATTTGCGATGAAGCTCGCAAACCCGCTCACCATGCCGCTGGGTTTGCCGTCTTTGGTCTTAAGCCCGCTCATAGCGTAGTAGAGCCTGAAAAAAAAGCCGAACGTATCGATGATCGTGATGGTCTGCATAATGGTCCTCGGATTTAAAATTTTAACGCGTAGTGTATTAAAATTCGGCTAAATTTACAAATTCCAAATAGGACTTGACCTACCTCATTTCAAAATTTTAAAATTTGCTATATAATCGCGCGAAATTTTAAAAAAGGATCAAGTATGGATTTTTTCACAGACTGGCAGGAGTTCGACGCGGCGGGCGCTACGGTGAAATTTTACAAAAAATCGCAGGGCGGCGTGGAATACATCGGCTTTGATTCGCGCAAATGCGTTCCGCCCGAGCCGATGGTAAATGCGCTGGTGGCGCTAAATTTCGTAAAAGACGAAACCAAAAAGGTCGTCATGCTCAATCATAAATTTCCGATGGGGCTAATCCCAAAGATCGAGTCTAAATTTGACATTGCCCGCGAGGATCTGGACGGCGACGCGGTCAAGCTCACCATCAGCCTAAAGCCTGGCGCGGTCAATGAGGGCTTCGATACCGACGCGAAGTGCCACGGCTAAAGGGCTTTAAAATTTAGATGAATATCACGACTTTTTCGCCGCCGTTTCGCATCGTAGGCGGCTATTTCATCTGCGGCTTTATCTTTTTGCTGCTAAGCGTGGCGAGCTTTTTAAAGGCCGATTTCGGCGCGATCCAGGCGCCGCAGACGGCGAGCTTTTTTCACGTATTTTTGCTGGGATTTGTAATCAGCATAATCATTGGGGCACTCTATCAGCTCACCTCCGTCATCATCCAAAAGGAATTTTTCACCGTCAAATTTGCGTTTTTAAATCTCCTCGCCTACGGCGCGGGCGTGGCTCTGCTAAGCGCGGGATTGCTGCTTTCAAGCATCCCTTTGATGCACGCAGGCGGCGCCGTTTTGCTGCTTAGTCTATTTTATTTTACGATCTGCTACGCGCTAAGCTTCATCGGCACGCCCAAATGGAGCTTCCCCGCCGTTGCGCTTGCGATCTCGGCTGCGTTTTTGGCGGTAGGGATCAGCCTTGGCTTCGCGCTCGTGCTAGCGCTTAGCGGCGTGGAGATTTTCGGAGTATATTTTTCAGAAATTTTATCCTATCACATATACTTCGTGCTGGGCTTCGTGTTTTTCGTCATCGTAGGCGCTGCGTGCGTGCTGCTGCCGATGTTTAGCCTGGCGCACGATCTAAGCTTCGCACTAGCAAAAGCTTCGCTGGCGCTGTATCTGCTCGCGGGGCTGTTTTTACTAAAAGACTTTGGAATTTTCATCGCATTTGCCGCGCTTGCGAGCTTTGCGGCTCAGGCGATCTACATCCTAGCCAGGCGCGTGCGAAAAGCGATCGATTATTGGAATTTAAACGTCTACATCTCGCTGGCGGCTTTGGGATTTAGTGCGGCATTTTGGCTCGCAGGTCGCGCGGATGCGGCGGCGTTTTGGCTGCTATACGGCTTTTTGTTCGCCTTCATCGTCGCGCACATTTATAAAATCGCGCCCTTTCTCATCTGGTATCACTACGTCTCGCCCTTCGTCGGCAAGCGCAAAATCCCTATGCTTGAGGATATGATAATCAAAAAAATCGCCTACGTAGCCTGCGTGCCAAACGTATTGGCACTTGCGTGCGCAGGCTTTGGAGCGCTAACGCCTGCGGTTATCTTGCAAGCAGTAAGCATAATTTTGGTGCTAATCAACATTGCAAATATCTTTAACTACATAAAATTCGGAGAGGAAAAATGAAAGTAACGAAGGAGCAAGTTTACGACGCGCTTCGCGCCGTGGTGGACCCTGAGGTAGGCTTTGACGTCGTGTCGCTAGGACTCATCTACGACGTAGCAGTAGATGAGGCGAACAACGCCAAAGTTACGATGACGCTATCAACTCAATCGTGCCCGCTGCATGAGATGATGCTAGAATGGGTGCGCGCGGGTGCCGAGAGCGTGGAGGGCATAGGCGAGGTAGAGATCGATCTCGTCTTTGAGCCGATGTGGAATATCGATATGGCAGAGGATCACGTCAAAGAAGCGCTCGGTAGATTTTAAACAGCTTTGCCGCGCCCAGTAGTTTAAGCTTTGAGATTCTAAAATTAGACTTCAAATTTATACTTAGGGGGCTGCTATGAAAAAATTTACCGACGGCGAGAAAGAGATCCTGCTTCAAACGCACGGGCTTAGTTTGATTTCAAAGACGCTACAAAACGGCAAAGAAAGGCTGAGCTCTAAAGAATTCGCAAATTGCGATGCCTTGCAAAAAGCTTTCGTAAAAAAGCAAGTTGATGTCCTAAAAAAGGGCTTCATCTACGAAAACAAAAAAGCAAAATTCGGCGAAGCAATAGCGCATGCCTATATCGGCGGCGGATACAGCGGGGCGCTTGGATTTGCCGAGTTTGAGGATAAATTTTACGTCTATAAATGTAATTTTGACGAGCACGGCTGCGATTATTTAATCGTGCTGGACGGCGAACTAAGAACTCTTGCGCAAATTAAGCTACCAAAAATTTTAGCGTGGAAAATGACCGCTACCAAAAAGGCCTTGGTGCTTGATTTGGACCACGAATTCTTTCTTTTTGACGGAGAAAAATTCAACAAGCTTTTTGAAGCCTGGAGTATCACTGGAGGAGGCTTTAGCTCCAGCCTAAGCGGCAACGGCGAAATTCTAGCCTGCGGCACAGATGGAATTTTAGCTTTCGGAAGCGACAAGAAGCTAAATTTTAAAACGGATTTTTCGGCAAAAGCGATAGGCTTCGGCAATAAAATTTGCGTAGCCTGTGGGGATGAAGGCGGCAAAAATGTCGCTAGGCTCTACCGCCTAAAAGACTTCGCCGAGCTTTGCCGTATCGAATGCGACGTGGGCTATATCCACTCCCTAAACGTGGGGCTTATCAAAAATGATGCGATTTTGGTCGTAAATAACGGCTTTGATGAGCTGTATTTTTGGGACGTCGCAAGCAAAAAGCGTCTAAGCGTACCAAAAAGCTTGCCAAGAAGCGTAATGAGGTTTGCCGCAAACGATCAAATTTTTCTTACGTACTTTTACGGTAGATTTAAAGCATTCAGCTTGGAGGATTTTCGCCTCTTAGGCGAGTTTGAGTGCGAGCACTGCGTCAAAACCGCCGCTATTAAAATCTCAGGCGAGCGCCTTTACGTCCGCACCGACTACGGATTTTTTAGCATTTATTCTTTAGCCGAGAATGGAATTAAAATTTAAAAAGCGCTATTGATACAGATTTATCGCCCGCTTCAAGCTCCTAAAATTAAACGAACTTCGCCCGCCTTAAACTTGCGCGACAAGTAGGGGTGCTATTTAAAGAAATTTTATCGCAAAAATTGCGGGTTTTGAGAGCTTTTTAAGGCTTCCTTTAAGCATTATCAAATTATCCGCGCCGGAGATTTTAAGAGTGGAATTTTCAAAGCAAAATTCTAAATTTTTTAGTGCGTTTTCGCTTAAGAGGCGCGCAAGCTCCAAAATATAGCTCAGCCAGGCGAGCTTGGCGGAATCAGGCAAAATCGCGCTCAAAGGCGCGAACGTAGCGCTCAGCTCGCGCTTGCCGTGCATCGAGATGATTGCGGCTATGAGCGCCTTTTCTTTGTGCGTCGTGCGGTAGTTCAGCCCGCCGAGCACCATATCCGCGCTGGTTTCGTGCTTGGCATAAAAGCCGATCGCCCGCCCAATCTCGCAAAGCGACGCTGCGATCTGCAGAATTTTAATATATTTTTCGCCCAAGCCGTGTAGAGGCGATAGCGCGCAAAACAGCGCTTTTGCGAACTTCGGAGCCTCGCTGGGCTCGGAAGCGAAGCGATCTTTAAGACTTCTTAGGCTCGGATTAAAGCCTCTAGGCAGGTTTGCGCCGCGCAGAATCGAGCTTAAAAACGCCCCCTCGCGCACTCCTACGCCGCTGGTGATGATCTTTTTCGCCCCTAGGCGCCTTACGATCTTATCAAAGATAATGGCGCCCTCCCTGATCGTGTCGTAGCGGTCTTTTTTGATCGGAAATTTCGCCAGATCAAGCGTCTTTGCGCTCATCAGCTTGGCAAAAAACGGTGCATATTTTTCGTAATCGTAGCTGAAATTATGCACGATCTTTAGCGGATGGTTTTGCAGACTCATCACGGCGCCGGAGAGCGCTCGCGCGGAGCCGCCCATTACGATTAAATTTTGCGTGCGAAACTCGGCGCCGAGCTGCGAGATCGCGCTGTTTATGTATTTCTCCAGCCCCTTTGTGTCACCGCGGTCGAAAAACAGCTCCTTTAGCCGCACCGTGCCTAAATTTAGAGAAATTTTATTTTCTATCCTGCCATTTTTTATGTAAGCAAGCTCGGTCGAGCCGCCGCCGATATCCAGCGTAACGCCCTCGGAAAAGTCGCTAAGCAAATTCTGCGCCGCATAGGCGCCCAAATATGCCTCCGTCTGCCCGTCTATCTTGCGGATCATAATGCCCGTTTGCTTGCGGACGAGATTTATAAACTCGCTCCCGTTCGGCGCATCGCGAAGTGCGGTTGTACCGATACAAAGCACTCGCTTGGCCTTGTAATTGCATACCAGAGTTTTAAATTTTTTAAACGCCAGCAGGCATTTTTGCATCGCTTCGGTGGTTAAAATTCCGCCGTTTTCGTAAGCGCCCTCGCCTAGGCGGATCTTGATCTTGTGCTCAGCTAAAATGAAAAATCCAAGCCTACTCGTGCGCTCGAAAATCACGGCTCTGGCGGAATTTGAGCCCAGATCTATGACTGCGACGCGCTTGGGCATTTAAATTTCCATATGGATGTGTTTGTATTTCAGCTCGTCCGCCGTCTCGATATTATCGGGATCGGTGATGATACACTCGACTGGGCAGACCACGATGCAGGCGGGCTCAGAGTAATCATCTACGCACTCACAGCATCGATCGGCGTCTATGATGTATATCGGTTCATCCTCAAAAATCGCTTCATTAGGGCATTCCTCGCGGCAAGCGTCGCAACTGATGCATTCTTTTGTAATCAACAATGACATATAATTTTACCTTACGAAAAAATTTATGGCGTTTATACCATAAAAAGCTTCATTTTGTTTTAAAATAGCGGAATTTCGGGCTATTTCTTAAATTTTTTAGTGGAAGTTTGAAAATCGCGACGATTAGCGAGCGCCCTTTGTCGTTTTTAAGATCTACTTGCGCACCCATCGCTTGAGCAGCATTTTTGGCTAAAAATAGCCCGAGCCCGGCTCCCGGTTTGCCGCCGTAGCGCTTAAAAGGGGCGAAATAATCGATCTCTTCGTTAAGCGGCTCGCCTTTGTTTGCGACCCGCACTATGAAATTTCCATCCGAAATTTCACTCTCGATTAGCACCTTTTCGCCGTCCGGAGAAAATTTTATGGCGTTTTGGATAAAATTTTGAATCACGTGCATAAAGAGACTTTTCTGCACCGAAATTTCAAGTTGTTCAGGCTTAAGATCCATCGTCAAGTCCTTGCCTGCCGTACGCGCTAAAATTTTAAAGCCCACGCATAGCTCCCGTAGATATGCAATCATATCGGTCTGCTCGGGCGCCTCGAACTGCGCCCCCTCCTGCCGCCCGATCTCTAGGATCGAGCTGATCATTTTATTCATACTATCGATCGAGTCGTTATTATTTTTAAGCGCCTCGATATATTTCTCGCTCTCGCGCGGCTTAATTAGCGTCACTTCGTTTTTGGTTTTCATCACCGCAAGCGGAGTTTTAAGCTCATGCGCGATGCCGATAAAAAGCTCTTTTTGATACAAAATGAAGGTCTCGATGCGCTCAAGTAGGCGGTTTATGCTATTTGAAAGCGGACTAAATTCGCTTGGAATTTCCGCCGCGTCGATCGGCTTTAGAAATTTTTCATCCACCGAAGCGAGCCTTTGACTGATCAGCTTAATCGGCATCAGCAGCATGCGCGAGAGAAACATCGCGTAAAACACCACCAAAAATATCATAGTCAAATTTACTAAAATTATGTCGATGAGTATTTGATTTACGATGTTTGCATAGACGCTCACGTCTGCTTTGATGCTTAAAATTTTATCCTTACCATAAGGATAGTGCAGCTGTAAATAGCTCCTGCCGCCCTCGGAGCTTTCGATAAATTTAGGTTTATTGATACTTTCGTTTTCGATGATTTTGCTTTCGTATTCACCGGATGCGTCTTGTAAAAAAGATGAAATTTTCTCAGGCGGCACGGAGGCGTCTACAATTTTTTGCGCTCTTTGGATTAAATTTTGAACGGGAGTTTCGAAGATGGTAATTCTCATATAATTATAGAGCATTACCGAAAAAATGACAATTAGCATCAACGAAGCGGATGCTAATTGTATTACAAAGCGGACTCTTAGGCTTTTTGTGGAAAGCAAAATCTATATCCGCGTCTGCGAACGGTCTCGATCGTAGAGATATTTAGAGGCTTATCCATTTTCTGGCGAATTTGATTGATCGCTACTTCAATGACGTTCGGCGTAACGAGCTCAGGCTCCTCCCAGATAGCGTCTAGCAGCTGCTCTTTGCTTACGATCTGATCGCTGTGGCGCGCTAGGTGAGTTAGCACCTCAAACGGCTTACCCTTAAGCTCGATCTCTTGCCCCAAGTAAGTAATTTTTTCCTCGTCCGGATCGATGATGAGATCGTCAATTTTGATGATATTTGAGCCGCCGAAGCGAAGTCTAGCCTCGAGACGCGCTACTAAAACATCAAAGTCGAAAGGTTTTTTGATAAAATCGTCCGCGCCCGCGCGAAGTGCTTTGATCTCGCTTTCTTTATCGTCTTTTGCAGATAGCACGACGACGGAGGTGCGCGCGGATTTTTGCTTAACCAATGCGATGAGATCTATGCCGTTGCCGTCAGCTAGCATCCAATCGGTTAGCACCAAATCATAATTTCTAATGCCGATATAATACTCTGCGTCCTTAAAACTCTCGGAAGTATCCGTCTGATAGCCGAACTCCATCAAGCCCTCCGCTATCGTCTTGTTTAAAGTCACCTCGTCCTCGACTATTAAAATTCTCATTTAATTTCCTTGCCTTAAAATTTTGCGGCGATTTTAACATATTTTAAGCAAAATTTCAAGATTTTTTAAAGAAATTTTAAAATTTTATCTCTATTTCCGCGCCGACGCTCGCGTCTTGTAAAATTTCGGGCTTTAAAATTTTCATATAAAAATAATCCATCGATCGAAATTTTGAGTGAAACTCCTGCGCGAAGTATCTTAGCGCGTCCTCCACGAGGCGAAATTTTTTCTCGCGGAACTCCGCTTTGATATATTCGCAAACCCGCGCGTAATCGATAAACTCTTGCGCTCCGAACTTCGCCCACACCCATACGCGCTGCTCGCGCTTGCGCTCAAAATCCAGCGTCCCGATTATCGCACCGAATTCCAGCTTTTCGATTAAAATTTTAATCATACTACGCGCTTTTCCTCGCCCTTAAGCAGCCTGGCGATATTCGGAGCGTGCTTGTAAAATACGATGAAAACTATCAGAAAGATCGGCGCATGAGTGTTGATCGCCGGCATCTGCGGATGGATCACGTAGCTTGCTATCACTAGCGCAAGCGCCGCTGCAAGCGATGCTACGGATGAAATTTTAACCGTCTTGCCGACTATAAACCAAACTGCAAGCGCGATGATAAGCTCGATAGGGATAAAACAAGCAAGCACGCCGGCTCCCGTCGCAATGCCCTTGCCGCCGTTAAATTTCAGATACGGGCTAAAGCAATGCCCAAGCACTGCAAAGACCGCCATGCTCCATAGCACGTTTTTATCAAAGCCTAAAGCCCGCGCGATCAGTATCGGCAGGACGCCCTTTAGCGCGTCGCAGGCGACCGTGAGGATCGCGAGCTTTTTTGCTTTTTGCGGATCGCGAGTTTTTAAGACGCGAAGGACGTTGGTGGCGCCTATGGAGCCGCTGCCCTCGCTTTTGATATCCACGCCGCCGAGGTATTTGCCGATCAAAAGCCCAAAGGGGATCGCAGCGATCAGATACGCCACGAAGTAGCACCAAAAATTCGGCGCCGTAAATGTCCTATATAAAATTCCAAGAATTCCGCTTCCTAGAATTCCATGCTCATCTCCTAGAAAATATTTTGAGCTAGGATCGCAGAGTGCGGCGTATA
>NZ_CALEDC010000065.1 GCF_937949835.1 uncultured Campylobacter sp. | reverse complement strand
AAAATGGTTTTAAAAATTTTAAGCGTATCGTCGGCTATGCGGCCTTTGGGAAGCGCTATGGTTATCATGCGAGCCCCTTTTTTGCGATCAAGCTCACCATCGATTTAAAGATGAGATCCTTTTCATAGATCGAGTTGCGAAAATACCGCATCAGATAGGCTCCGTCGCCGCCCGTGAAGTAAATTTTATTATTGCCCGCGATGTTTTCGATAGTAAGCACGATAGGCTTTAAAATCCCGTAGTTTACGGCACTTACGGTCTTTTGCGGTAGCGGGTCCAGATCGATATTGGTTGAAAGCGTTACATCCAGCACGGACGCGATGCTCGCGAACGACTTTAAAAGCGTGCTAATGCCGGGCATTATAAATCCGCCTAGGTGCGAGCTTTTAAACATCAAATCCACGGTGATTGCGCTGCCCGCATCGACGACAACGCCGGTGCTTACGGCCGAACACGCCGCTATGCGGTCGATCCCGAGCCCGCGGTAGGCGGTTTTTAGCTCAAAGTGCGGCGCCAGATCGACAAATAGAGGGTTTTTCAGCTTTTTTTTCACGCTTTCATTGACGCTAATGAAAAAAATTCGCTCTTTCGGCTCGTACCGCATAAATTCCGCTATGGGCATGCTTTGCGTTACGCCGCCTTTATAAAATTTAACCCTGGAATTTCCTACGTCACACAAAAGCATAGAGGCTAAATCCGTTTTCTTTTAAAAATTTCGCGCTTTTAGAGCACATTTGCGAGTTGTAAAACAGCACGCGCTTTTTGACGACCTTGCCTAGGCTTGCGCTAATGTCGCTTGCGAGCGAGAGTAGAAATTCCGCATCGCGCATCACAAAGCGAGATTTTGCGTCGCGCATAAATAAAAGGACGTTGTAGCTTTTCAGATCCACGCCGAAATACGCGCCGTATGAGCGCGAGCGTGTGAAGCTAGCGATATCTAGCGTTTGAAATTTTTGAAGCAGGAGCCCTTCGCGAACGCAGAGTTTTGAAATTTTATCTAGCATCAAAATTTAAAATTTTATCGTCGTAGTAAAACGAGCTGCCTGCGATAAAGGACTTATCATCGAGTTCGCCATTTAGCTCGTAGATCGCTTGTCCCTCTAAATTTTCATTTACACGGATGACGTAGCCATTGCGCTCGATGATATACAGATAGCCGCCGCTAAGCAATGCGCCACTAAATTGTGCGAAGGTGAATTTGCGCGATTTGATCAAATTTAGCCCGCGATCGAGTAGCTCGACTCTGCCGTCTTTTAAGAAAAGATAAATTCTATCGCCGCTAAAAATCACGTCTTTGATGTCTACGTTATGATTTTTATTGCCCGCAGGACTTACCAGCATTAGCCTAGTGGCGGTCACAGCATAAAGGTTATCGCCCTTGTTTTCTAAGGCGATAATGTTGTTAAAAAACGGCTGGTTGCTCACGACGAAATCGCGTGCCGAGCGCCCACCTACGTTTTCTGCGATGCTGACTAGTCCGTCTAACGCAGGATAAGCGATAAGTTGGTTGATAAATAGCGGTGACGCTACGCGCGAATCGATTGCGAATGCATCGCCTACTTTATGATCGAGTACCACTGCGCCCGAGCTTAGCTTGATAAGCATGATCGAGTCATCGCTCATGACTAAAGCCAAATCATCGCCGCGTATATTTGCACTTAGCGCTTGTCTGCCGAGGGCTTTTTCAAATTTTACGGCGCCTGTGCCACTAACTACTTTAAGCGTGCCATTGATATCAGTTACGACGAAATTTCCGTCATATTCGCCTAAAAATTTCTCACTTTTTAAGACTTTGAAATTTTTCACCAATCCGTTTTTAGAGATGACTTCGCCGTCTTTTAGCGTAGCACCATCTTTACTAACCGCTACGATTTCCGACGGCAGCGAGCCGTTAAATTTCATATCACTTGTGATGTTTTCGTCGCTAGGTTCGAAATACTGGCGCTTCGTCGAGCAGCCTAAAAATAAAAACGATAGTAAAAGCGTAAATATCAGCGTTTTTTTCATTATTTATTGCCTCCATAGTGTTTCAAAGCAAGTGCGATTTGACGAACTGGCGAGTTGAGCGGAATTTTATCTAGCTCTGCGTGAGCTTGCTCGATTTTGCCTTCTTTTAGCAGGTCGTAGCCCTTGAGCAAAGAATCGTAATCGGCGAGTAGCACTCCGCCTTGCTTGCCGTTTTGTAGATTTATTATCTCTTTTAGCATAACATCGATGCCTTGGGTATTTTCTAGCGCCGCTCGCTCGTCTGCAGAGCCGTTTTGCAAAATATAAAGAGCGTATAGATTTATATCTTTTTGCTTAAGCTCGGCTAGCTTAGCGTCGTCGCGCTTGTTAAGCAGCTCGTCATAGATCGCATTAGCACTTGCTATGCGGCGATCGCTTAGAAATTCATTTGCGTAATATCCGATAAATGCTACGATCAAAACCGCAGCCAAAAATATCAGCGGCTTTTTGTATTTTTTTACGAAAATTTCACTTTTTATGACGCTTTCTAGAAACTGCTCTTCTGTGCCAATCTCTTTTTTCACGCCTTCGATGTCGTCTTTTAAAGCCAAAATTTAGTCCTTTATTTGAGAAAATCGGCGTAATTGTAGCATAAAAAATTTTAAATACCGCCTAAGATAAAGAATTTTTATGATATAATGTCGCATTTATCAGAAAAAGGAAAGTTATGATAATAGACGATGCCTTGCTAAGTAAGCTGGAAAGGCTATCTGCTCTTAAAATTCCAGATGCTAAGCGAGAGGAATTTAAAGGGCAATTAAATAATATCGTAGATTTTGTAGAAATTCTAAATGAGCTGGATTTACAAAGCGGCGAGGCGGCTATCACTACGTTAAAAGGTGGTACTCCGTTTCGCAAAGATATCCCACGCAAAAGCGACGTCGCAGAAAGCGTCTTAAAGCATGCTCCGCAGTCCGAAGGCGGCTACTTCGTAGTACCGAAAATCATAGATTGAAAGGAATTTTATGGAAGAAGTTCAAAGAAATTTAGTAGATATCGAAACCCTACTAAAAACCGTCGTTTTTAACAAAGCGAGCGACCTCCACTTAGTTTCGCGCTCGGCGCCTCAAATACGTATCGACGGAACATTGCGCCCGCTTGCCATGGATCCGCTTAAGGGCACGGATATCGAGTATATCTGCTACGCGCTCATTACCGATGCGCAAAAAAGTGCGCTCGAGGAAAATAAAGAGCTTGACTTTGCGATCGAGCTTCCTAATATCGGACGCTTCCGTGGTAACTACTACTACACTATGAACGGCGATTTGGCTGCCGCATTTCGTATTATTCCTATCGATATTCCTAGCCTGGATGATTTAAAAGCCCCTACGATTTTTAAAGAGGTAGTCAAGCACGAAAAAGGTATGATTTTGGTTACCGGGCCTACTGGTAGCGGTAAATCAACTACTCTTGCCGCGATGCTAAACGAGATCAACGAAAAAGAGCGCAAGCACATCATCACCGTTGAAGATCCGGTCGAGTTCGTCCATACCAATAAAAAAGCGCTTTTCTCTCACAGAAATATTGGCACCGATACCCATTCCTACGCTAATGCGTTAAAATTTGCCTTGCGTGAGGACCCGGACATTATCCTAGTTGGTGAGATGCGCGATAGAGAGACTATCTCGATTGCTATTACCGCGGCTGAAACCGGTCACTTGGTATTTGGTACGCTACACACCAACTCCGCGATGCAGACGATCAACCGTATTATCGATAGCTTTGATGGTGGCGAGCAGCTCCAAGTGCGAAATATGCTCTCCGTATCGCTTACTGCGGTCATTTCGCAATCGCTTTTGCCAAAGCTTGGCGGCGGACGTATCGCGATCCATGAAATTTTGCTCAATAACAATGCCGTAGCAAATCTAATCCGCGAAAACAAGGTGCATCAAATTTACTCTCAAATGCAGCTAAATCAGCAATCTACCGGTATGATAACTCAAACTCAAGCGATGGTAAAGGCGATCCGTGCAAATCAAATTTCAAAAGACACGGCGTTTAGGTACTCGACTAACCTGCAAGAGCTAATAGGCGTGGTGGGTGCTTGATGGAAGGTATTAATTGGTTCGACGTCGGCTGTTTGGTACTCGTAGTGCTCTTCGGACTGCGCGGTATCACCAACGGCATTGTAAAAGAAATTTTTGGAATTTTGGGTCTCATCGGCGGTCTTTTTGCCGCGATGCGCTATAAAACTATGGCAGGCGAGTGGATTGCAGCAAAAATTCCAGCTTTGCAGAATGCAAACGGCGTGCTTTCGGGCGACACGACGCAGGTTCTCATCGGCTTTATCGCTGTGCTTTTTGGCGTATGGATCTCGTGTCTGATTATAGGCGAAATTATTTCAAAATTCTTTAAATGGAGCGGACTCGGATTTGTCGATAAGATCGGCGGTTTCGTTTTTAGCGTAAGTAAAATTTTCTTGATTTTTGCCGTTATCGTTACGCTTGCAAGCGGTCCTATGTCGATGAACGAACAGACTAAAAGGTATTTTGAAAGCAGCAAAACTGCGCCGATTTTTTTAAAAATCGGAAATTGGATTTTAAATCTCAAAGACGATCCGAAGATCAAACAAAGCTTGGATTCTATTGGTTCTAAGATGGATGACAAGCTCTTAAAAGATCAGAATTCTACCGCCCGTATGAACTCGGATCAAAATCAAAGCACTGAACCTAGCGATTTTAACGCCAGTTCAGAAATAAATTCTACAGAAAGGACAAAATTATGAATGCAAAAATCGAAAATTTAGAGTTTGACGCTCTAATTGTTGAGTTTAAAAAGGCGCTTGCCGCTAGCGGCCTAAAATATACCAAGCAGCGCGAGGTTTTGCTCCGCACGCTTTATAACAACAACAAGCACTTCACACCTGAGGCGCTTCACAACGAGATCAAAGCGAAATTTCCGGAGCTAAACGTAGGCATAGCGACCGTGTATCGTACCTTAAATTTATTAGAGGATTCGGGGATGGCGACGTCGATCTCATTTGGCGCACAGGGCAAGAAATTTGAGCTTGCCAACAAGCCTCACCACGACCATCTAATCTGCAAAAGCTGCAATAAGATCATAGAATTTCAAGACGCCACTATCGAGCGCAAACAGCTTTCCGTCGCCAAAGAGCACGGATTTACGCTTACGGGACATATGATGCAGCTGTATGGAATTTGCCCTGAATGCGCGGCAAAAAGGAAGTAGATTGTTTGATAGCCAGTTAGAAATCCAAAGGATAGACAAGGCGTCGGAACTTCGGAATTTAGGGGCTAATCCCTATCCGCACTTTCTAAAAAAAGATATGAGCATAGCCGAGTTTAAAGAGAAATTCGGCTACATAAAAGATACCGAGGATAAAAAAGCGAGCGAGGAGGTAAGCCTTGCCGGAAGGTTAAAGCTAAAGCGCGTCGCGGGCAAATCCACCTTCGCAAACATAGAAGATCAAAGCGGCAATATTCAAATTTATTACTCTCGCGACAGCATAGGCGAGGAGGATTACGCTAAATTTAAGAAAAATCTCGAAGTAGGCGATATAATTTTGGTGCGCGGATACGCTTTCGTCACCCAAACGGGCGAGTTTTCGATCCATGCCAGCAAAATAACGCTCGCATCCAAAGCGATCTGCCCGCTTCCGGAGAAATTTCACGGCCTTGTCGATATCGAGATGCGCTACCGCCAAAGATACCTCGATATGATAATGAACCCCGAGATCCGCGAGGATTTTATTAAGCGCTCGATCATCGTTAGCGAGATCCGCAGCTTTTTTGAAAAACACGGATTTTTAGAGGTCGAAACGCCGATGATGCACCCTATCGCGGGCGGCGCGAATGCTAAGCCTTTCATCACGCACCACAACGCCCTCGACGTCGATCGCTACCTGCGTATCGCGCCGGAGCTGTATCTTAAGCGCCTCGTCGTAGGCGGCATGGAGGCGGTCTTTGAGATCAATCGAAACTTCCGCAACGAGGGTATGGATCTGACGCACAATCCGGAATTTACAAGCATAGAATTCTACTGGGCGTGGCATGATTATAATGATGCGATGAACCTAACCGAGGAGCTATTTAAAGCGCTGTTTAAGAGGCTAGGGCTGGGCGAAATTTTAACTTACGATGAGCGCGAGATCGATTTTTCAAAGCCTTTTGCGCGCATAAAGTATCTCGACGCGCTTACTCAGATAGGCGGCATTGAGCCGCAGATCGTAAATGATCGCGAAAAGATCATCGCCAAACTCAAAGAGGATAAATTTGAAGTCAATGAAAAGCTCGATCTAGGCCACCTGCAGAGCGAACTTTTTGATAATTACGTAGAGGCTAAGCTCATAAATCCGACCTTCATCGTGGATTTTCCGATCTCGATCAGCCCGCTTTCGCGCAGAAGCGACGAAAATCCGCAGATAGCCGAGAGATTTGAGCTTTACATCGCAGGCAAGGAGCTAGCCAACGCCTTTAACGAGCTGAACGATCCGCTCGATCAATACGCCAGATTTAAGGCTCAAATCGACGCTAAAAACGCGGGCGACGACGAAGCTCACGAGATGGACGAGGATTACGTCCGCGCGCTTAGCTACGCGATGCCGCCGACTACCGGCTGGGGGCTTGGGATCGATCGCTTGGCGATGATTTTGCTGAATAAAAAATCGATCCGCGACGTGATTTTATTCCCTGCGATGAGGCCGCTAAATTCTGAAAAGGAGCAGTAATGTCAAATTTAGAAAAATTCGATAATGAAATTTTTAGTTTAACCAACAAAGAGCTTGCCCGCCAGTGCGATTATTTGGAGATGATTGCGAGCGAAAATTTTACCTATACAGAGGTGATGGAAGCGATGGGCTCGGTGCTAACGAACAAATACGCCGAGGGCTATCCCGGCAAGCGCTACTACGGCGGCTGTGAGTATGTCGATGTGGCGGAGCAGCTTGCCATTGACCGCGCGAAGGAACTCTTCGGCGCAGCATGGGCAAATGTGCAGCCGCATTCGGGCGCACAGGCGAATATGGCGGTGTTCTTTGCACTCCTGCAGCCGGGCGACACGATCCTCGGCATGAATCTGACGGATGGGGGACATCTGACGCA
>NZ_CALEDC010000064.1 GCF_937949835.1 uncultured Campylobacter sp. | reverse complement strand
TTTTTCGGCGCGCAAAATTTTGAAATTTACGGCTTGCAGAATTTAAAATTTCGCCTCTTTGCCACTCTGTGCGAAATTTGAGCGGTAAAATTTGCAGATAAAATTCCACGCCTAAAGCCGACGAGGGTGCGACAAGATTATGACAAGATTATAATTAAAAGGTAAAATTTGAAAACTGAACTAGAAAATTCCGCGCAAGAAACCCCAGCGCAAAAGCGAGAATATCCTGGCAAAAATCGCTTCAGCACGCGCAGTCTGTGGCTGATATTCGCCGCGATTTTTAGCGCGGTTGCGGCGACGTTTTGCTGCCTGCCCGCGCTTTTATTTTTGATTTTCGGCGCGAGTTTTTCCATTTTTTCGGGCGCTGAGGCTTTCGGTGACTACCGTGCGCCGCTTTCTGCGTTAGCGCTTTTTTGCTTCGCGCTCTCGGCGTTTTTCTTTTTCAAAAAGCCGCGCGCATGCTCGCTGCAAAGCAGGCGCAAAAAATGGATTCTGATCTACGCGCTCTTAGGAGCCTTGCTTGCCTTTATGCTTACATATCCTGAAATTTTAGGAGGGCTTTATGCGTAAAATTTTGTTTTTGATGCTTGGATTTACGGCGCTTTTTGCCGACAAAGAGGTTAAAATTTACGTGGAAAAAATCCACTGCCCGCTCTGCACCGCGATCGTGCGAAAGGCGCTTTTGCAAACACCAGGCGTGATAAGCGCGAAGGTTTCGCAGCAGAGCAAAACCGCGACCGTCGCGGCAAAAGATGACGCAAACGAGACCGCGATGCTTGAGGCAATCGCTAAAACGGGCTATGAAGGCGTAATCGTAAAATAAAAATCCCCGGCAAAATTTCGGACTAAATTTTAAATAAAATTCTTGCTAAATTTCGGTAAAATTCATGCGACTTTACGTAAAATTTCATTTTGCGTAGCTTGCCTGCAGCGTAAGCTAGCGCGATTGAAATTCTGCGCGTATTTTGCGGAAGCGCTATGTCGGCGCTGTCGCGTTTAAATTTAGCGGTATGTGTCGCCGCATATACGCCGCACTACAATAAATTCTAAAGGAGCAAACATGCAAAAAAACGAGGTTATGAACGATTTTAAGAAGCTGTGCGAGATACCGCACTGCAGCTGCGAAACGCAGCAGATGAGGGAGTTTTTGGCGGATTTTGCGCGCTGCCTGGGCTTTAGCGTGAGCGTCGATGAGGCGGGCAACATCCACGCCGTAAAGGGCGAGCCTAAAATTTGCCTGCAAAGTCACTACGATATGGTTTGCGTGGGTGCGGCGCCCAATTTGCAGCTCATCGAAGAAAACGGCATCTTAAGGGCGAAAAACTCGACCCTAGGCGCTGATGACGGCATCGGCATGGCGATGATGATGGGCGCGATGAGGGAGTTTGCGAACCTAGAGTGCCTATTTACCAACGACGAAGAGGTCGGGCTCGTGGGCGCAAACGCCTTTAAGGGTAAAATTTTATCGCCGAATCTTCTAAATTTAGATAGCGAAGAGGATGACCGCGTGACGCTGGGATGCGCCGGCGGCATAAACGTGAGCGCGAAAATCGGCGCCGCGAGCGTCAAAAAGAGCGGTAAAATCTACGAGATCGGCGTTACCGGGCTTAGCGGCGGGCACTCGGGCAACGAGATACATAAAAATATCCCAAACGCGACGAAGCTGTTAGCGAAATTCCTTGCCGAGGAGGGCTGCGAGCTAATCAGCCTGGATTTTGGCGAGAGGAGCAACTCGATCCCCGCAAACGCCGTGTGCAAGGCGATCTGTGCGCATGAGCCGGCGCAGCGCGGCCTGGCGTGGGTAAAGAGCCTGGGCGAGGGCGAAGCGGACGTGCTGGTAAACAGCGGCAAAATTTTAGCGCTTATCAACTCCTTCGCCCAGGGCGTGCGCAGCTACGACACGCAGCTTGGCATGGTAAACGAAAGCATAAATCTCTCGACCGTTAAGCAAAAAGAGGGCGTGATCGAGTTTGACTTTTTCGCTCGCGCGATGAAGCGAGAGGGGCTCGAAAATCTTGGCTTTGAGACCGCTACGCTAGCTAGCGCGCTGGGCTTTGATGTGAGAGTAGCCGACCGCTCGGCGAACTGGGCGCCGCACGTCAGCGACTTTGCGCACCTAGTACTCGAAGAGCTACAAAAACAAAAGCCGCAGGCCAAATTTGCCGCCGTGCACGCAGGTCTTGAGTGCGGCGTACTGGTCGCAAAACAGCCCGAGCTACAAGCCTGCTCCATAGGCCCAAA
>NZ_CALEDC010000063.1 GCF_937949835.1 uncultured Campylobacter sp. | reverse complement strand
TTGAGCTAAGTGAGGATATCTATGTAAAACTTACGGGCTTTATAAAAAAGCTAATCGCCGTGAGCCTTGACGGCACGCCGATATACTTTAGCGCCCAAACGACGCAGGAGCAGAAGGGCAATATATACAAAGATAACGTCCTTTGCTTTGACGGGCCTCTAAGCGGAACGCTGAAGGTAAGTTATGAGAGCAATATCTATCTTTTCGTATGCCCCCCGCGCGATCTACCCTCCGCTCTAAGCATAAAAGCGGAGTATAAAAATTTGCAAATAGATCATCTGCATAGATACGAGATCACCAAATACTACCCTAAAGGTTACACCCACACCTTTAGCTTGATGCGCGATTTTAACGTAGATAGCGCGCTTATTGCGCATGTCAGCTTTAAGCTCGGCGCGCAAAGCTTTAGCGCCAATCCGTTTGGGGAGGTAGAGATTAAATTTAACGATTATGGAGCTTATAAGCTAGAGCTATATTTAGACGGAAAGCTGGAAAAGACGATGAATATAGGCTATTTCGCAAACGAATTTAGCTGCAATTTTAATGAAATTAAAGAGAAGGATTGAAGATGGCTGACGTAGTATTATACAAAGATGCCGCCTGCGAAAAGGCGCTAAAAATGGATTCAGGAGATACGAATTCAGATTTTAGCCTAAGCTCTAGTATTTTTAGTCGTAAACGCAGCAACGGTACTTCAAGCCCTAGGGGTCGCTTTACGGTATGGGCTAAGGCAACAAACCCCGTCGCTAGGGTTTATTGTGCCATAGTAGCAGATAGATTTTCGACCATACTGAGCTTCGACGAAGACGCATGGCAGGGCAAGCTTTATATACCCGAGGGCGGGAAGCTGGGCGGGCAAGATATCGAAGCGATATTGAAGCTAATAAAGTATTCAAGCGCCCCGGATACTACCGATCCCACAAAAACGCTTCATAGCTTCAAAACCCCGCTATTTTTTGTGAATGATAGAGGCAAGGCATATCGCCTTGAGGCGGTAGATAGTGCGGGCAATCCTAGCTGGTCCAGCGAGAAACCCGATGAAAAAAGTAGCATATACCATCTAAAAGATATAGGAGATTGCTCCAGACCTACGCCCATAAATATGGAGCTTACGGATGATAGCGGCGGGATTTACGCACAAATGGGAATTTTGCTAATGTGGGGCTAAGATGGAGTTTATAGCAGACGAAAGCA
>NZ_CALEDC010000062.1 GCF_937949835.1 uncultured Campylobacter sp. | reverse complement strand
CCGCAAATTTAGCGAAATTCTGAAAACTTATAAAATCAAAGAGCTTATCTATGCAAATACTCCAGGCAGCTTCATGGGCATGAAGGTAAGCTATGTGATATTGCGCACGCTTAGCATCGCTCTTGATGTGCCGCTGTACGCGATCAGCGGCTTTGAGCTAAGCGGCTTCGGGCCGATCAGGGCGAATAAAAACTTCAGCTACGTTTACGAACGCGGCGAAATCAGGATGAAAAAATGCGCCCCCGCCGCGCTATCTTTGCCGCAGGATTTATCGGTTTTAAATAAAAGCGATGATATACTTCCAAATTACATCATAGAAGCGGTTTAGGAGAAAGCTTGATTATAAGAATTCCTGCGACGAGCGCAAATTTAGGCCCCGGTTTCGACGCGCTCGGCCTTAGCCTAGGGCTATTTAACGAAGTAGAGATTACCGAGCAGAAGTTTTTTTGCGTATCGCTTAGCGGTGAGGGCAGCGACAGAGCGTGGTTAAAAAAGGGCAACGCTTTTTTGAACATTTTCAATGAAATTTACAGAAAACTAGGCGGCGGGCAAGAGATAAATTTTAAATTTGCTTTTCATAACAACATCCCGTTTTCGCGGGGGCTAGGCAGCAGCTCGGCCGTGATCGTAGGCGCCATCGCAAGCGCTTATAAAATTTGCGGTTTTGAGATCGATCGCGCTAAAATTTTAAACACGGCGCTGGAATATGAAAATCACCCTGATAATATCGCGCCCGCAACGCTCGGCGGCTTTGTCAGCAGCGTCGTGGACGGTAAGATGGTTCGCACGCAAAAATGCGAAATTTCGCAAGATCTGCAAGCGGTCGTCGTCGTCCCCGATACGCCGATGCCTACGAACGAATCGCGCGGCAAGCTGCCTAAGAGCTTTTCGATCAAAGATTGCGTTAGCAACCTCTCGCACGCGGCGTTTCTGACCGCTTGCTTTATGCGACGCGACTACGACAGCTTGCGCTACGCTTGTATCGACAAGATGCACGAGCAGATGCGCATGGGCGTGCTCCCGCAGCTTTTTGGGGTGCGCGAGATCGCCTATGATAACGGCGCGCTTATGAGCTCGCTCTCGGGAAGCGGCTCAAGCTTTTTAAATTTAGCCTATAGATCCGACGCTGCAAAGCTTAAAGCCTGCCTTAGCGAAAATTTTCAAAACTTCCGCGTCGAAATTTTAGATATCGACAACGGCGGCTTTAATATTGACTAAGAAAAATAAAGATATAATCGCATGAGCGAACCGATTAGGATGTGCGTTATTTGCAAGGGGCGCTTCGCCAAGCGCGAGCTCCACGCCTTTTTGCAAAATTTTAAAAATATAAGCTCAAACAGACAATTTTATATTTGCGACGGTTGCATAAATCAAAAAGAGAAAATTTCAAAATATCTATCTAAATTTGCGTCTAGCGCAGATTTGAGACATATCAAGGAGAGGGTTTTAAATGGGTGTTCTGATTAAAGATATCGCGGACGAGCTTGGATACGCAAGCAAAGAGATAATCGAAAAAGCGCAGGAGATGGGCTTTAAAAAGGTAAAAACCGCGTCGAATAAAGTAAGCGAGGAAGAAGCTGCCGCTATTTACGATTATATTCAGACGGGAATTTTGCCGGGGAAAAAGTCAAAGCCCGCAAAGAAAAGCTCCGAAAAAGCGCAAGAAGACGAGAATAAGCCCGCTAAAAAACAGAGCGAAACTAAAAAAACCGCTAAAAAAGAGAGCCCTAAAAAGGCGGAAAGCTTAAAAGCTTCCGAATCCAAAGAGTCCGCGCAGAGCGCCAAAGAGCCTAGCGATGAAAAAACTCAGGCGCAAGAGCCTGAGGCAAAAACCGAAAAATCTCAAAATCAAAAAGAAGAAATTTCCTCCGCCCCACAGGAGAAAGAGGAGAAGCAAAACACCGCTTCAAAGCCTGCGCCGGTGCAGATAAACAGCGGCGATAGCATCGCTAGCGAGAGCCTGCAAAAGCGTCGTGGCCTAGTCATCGTAAAAAAGAAAAAGGAAGTTCAAGCTCCGGCGGCACAAGATAGAACCGAGCCTAGGCGCGAAAAGATAAGTGCGAGCCTAGAGGCGATCTTCTCAAACGCTGAACTAAATTTGAAAAAGAAAAAGATCGAAAAGAAAAAAGCTCCCGCAGCTAAAAAAGAGGACGCCCTTAAAATTGACATCATTCCTGATCACGAGATGGCGGATATCGTCATCGAGGACGAAGACGTCGTGGTAATGCCCGATTTCACCGTTAAACCAATTCAGACCGAAAACCGCACCAAAAGTAAAAACCAACCTAATATTTATCGCGCCTCGCAGAATCAAATTTTTAGCAGCGAAGGCGGTATAAGTCGCGGCGGTCGCAAAAAGCATAAAAAAGCCCCTCGCGAGCAGGGTAGCGAAATCGTAAGCTCTGTAGATATCCCAAAAGAGATCCGCGTCTATGAGTTTGCCGATAAGATCAAAAAGCAGCCTAGCGAGATCATCGGCAAGTTATTTGCGCTTGGAATGATGACGACGAAAAACGACTTTTTGGACGAGGATGCGATAGAAATTTTAGCAAGCGAATTCGGCATTGAGGTAAATATCATCGATGAGGCGCAGGAGTTTGACTATATCAAGGCTTACGAGGACAGCGAAGGCGAAGAAAATTTAATCGCTAGAGTGCCTGTCATTACCATCATGGGGCACGTCGATCACGGCAAAACGAGCCTGCTCGATTATATCCGAAACTCTCGCGTCGCAAGCGGCGAAGCGGGCGGTATCACGCAGCACGTAGGCGCGTATATGGTCGAGAAAAACGGCAGGAAGATCACCTTCATCGACACTCCTGGTCACGAGGCCTTTACTTCGATGCGCGCGCGCGGAGCCGAGGTTACCGATATCGTAATCATCGTAGTGGCCGCAGACGACGGCGTCAAGCCTCAGACCAAGGAGGCTATAGCGCACGCCAAGGCTGCAAACGTTCCGATCATCATCGCAATAAATAAGATGGACAAGCCTAACGCCAATCCCGATCTCGTAAAAACCGGGCTTGCAGAGCTTGACATCATGCCTACCGAGTGGGGCGGCAGCTACGAGTTCGTGCCGATCTCCGCAAAGACGGGCGACGGAATCGAAAATTTATTAGAGATCGTGCTTTTGCAAGCCGATCTTTTGGAGCTTAAGGCAGATCCTAGCAAGCAGGCTAAGGCGACCATCATC
>NZ_CALEDC010000061.1 GCF_937949835.1 uncultured Campylobacter sp. | reverse complement strand
CATGATCATCGGCGAGCACAGCCGTCCAAACGACCTCGACGTAAACCCGATCAAAGGCAAAAACCTAACCAACGTACGCGCTAGCGGCTCTGACGACGCTATCAAGCTCGTACCGCCTAGAAAGCTAAGCCTAGAGCGCGCTTTGGAGTGGATCGAGGAGGACGAGCTTGTGGAGGTTACGCCCGTAAATATCCGCGTGCGCAAGCGATACCTAGACCCTACGACGCGCAGACGAATGGCGAAAAAATAGAATTTTTGGATGAAATTTTAAAATTCGGCGTGAAATTTAGCTTTTAAATTTCACGCCTTTTTTATAGACAAATTTTTAAATTTGCGCTGCTAAAATTTTGCTAGGAGAGGCAATGAATCTTGTTTTATTCGACTTTGATGGCACGATCACGCGCGATGATTCGCTGCTCGAGTTCGTCGCCTACGTAGTCGGATTTAAGAAATTTTTTCGCGGGATTTTGGTGCTATCGCCCATTTTAGCGGCGTATAAGCTAGGTCTTGCGAGCAATAATTTTACGCGCAGAAAGCTCTTGGGCTACTTTTTTGCGGGCATGAGCGCCGATAAATTCGATAAAATTTGCAAAAAATACTCCACCACCCACATCGAAGATATCCTAAAACAAAGCGCGATGGACAAGATCGCAAGCTACAAAGCCGCGGGCGATAGGGTCGTTATCGTCACCGCCTCGCTCGAAGACTGGCTGCGTCCGTGGTGCGACGCGCAGGGCTTGGAGCTTTTAGGCACTAAAATACGGCGCAAAGGCGGCATCATCACGGGCGAGATCGAGGGGCAGAACTGCTACGGCGCGCAAAAGGTCGCTCGCGTGCGCGCGGCATACGACGTGCAGGCTTTCGATCGCGTCATCGCTTACGGCGACAGTAGGGGCGATCGCGAGATGCTCGAGTTTGCCGATGAGGCGCACTACAAGGCGTTTGAGTAAAATTTAACGCTGAAAGCTGAATAATAGCATCTACGGCGACTGCGCTTTTGCTGAGAGCTAGATTTCGCCTCACGCGGAATTTTATCCTTTTAAATTTATCGCGCTTATCTGCGGAATTCTATACCGCACGATAAATTTTCATATTTTATCGCAGCGCAAAAGCCATGAACTACGAAATTTTGTTGCAGAATGGGATTTTAAAATTCTCGGTGCGAGTAAAATTTTAAAATTCTATCGTGGCGTAGAATTTTGTTCCGAATGGAATAGATATTTTGAAACCTAGCGTAAGATAAAATTTAAAATTTTGCGGGATTTTTCGGCTATTAAAATTTCAAAATTTGCAGATTTCAGAATATATACTCGCCGTGTACGAAGCGGAATTTTAAAATTTCAAAATTCCGCGCCTTATAATTCT
>NZ_CALEDC010000060.1 GCF_937949835.1 uncultured Campylobacter sp. | reverse complement strand
TGAGCCTGCTAGCAAAGGTTGCGCTGCAAATCTAGCTGCGAGCGGCAATGACACCGCTAAATCGCAGAATTCCGCCGCTAGGCAAAATTTTATTTCGCAGAATTCTGCAGAGGCGTCAAATTCCGTCGTAGCATCAAATTGTGATGAGGCGCGGAATTCCGCCGCTATGTCGCAAAAAATTTTGCTTGAATACATCAGCGCCAATCCTACAGGCCCGCTTCATATCGGGCACGTGCGCGGCGCCGTTTACGGCGATACGTTTGCGCGCATCGGAGGCTATCTGGGGCACCGCGTCGATACCGAGTACTACATCAACGACGCGGGCAATCAGATCGAGCTTTTGGGCACTTCGATCGCGCTTCGTGCGCGCGAGCTCGCGGGCGAGGACGTGAGCTACCCCGAGAAATACTACCGCGGCGAGTATATCGACGAGATCATCCCTCTTGCGCGCGCCCAATTCGGCGATGAAATTTTCCGCGACGAATCGCGCGTTTTGATCCTTGCGGAGTTTGCTAAGGATGAAGTGCTAAAGATCATCCAAAAAGATCTCGCAGACGCGGGCATCCATATCCAAAACTGGGCTAGCGAAAAGAGCCTCTACGGCGAGCTTGAGCCTACGATTAGGAAGCTTGAGCGCAGCGGCAAGATGTATGAGGCGGAGGGCAAAATTTGGATCCGCTCATCGCAGCTCGGCGACGAAAAAGATCGCGTCGTCATCCGCGAGGATGCGCGCCCGACCTATCTTGCGGGCGACATCGTCTATCACAACAACAAATTTGAGCGCGGATATGAGCGCTGCATCAACATCTGGGGAGCCGATCATCACGGCTACATCGCGCGCCTAAAGGCCGCCGTGCATTTTCTGGGCTATGACGAAAGCAGGCTCGAGATCATCCTAATGCAGATGGTAAATTTGCTCAAAGACGGGCAGACCTACAAGATGAGCAAGCGCGCGGGCAACGCGATTTTGATGAGTGACGTGCTCGCCGCGATCGGCAGGGACGCGATGCGATTTATCTTCATCAGCAAAAAGGGCGAGACGCCGCTTGAGTTCGACGTGGACGAGCTCGCGCGCGAGGACAGCAGCAATCCGATCTTTTACATCAACTACGCCCACGCGCGGGTCAATCAAATTTTTACCAAAGCGGGCAAGCGCGAGGCGGACGTCTTGGGCGCGGACTTTGGCACGCTGGATGAAGCGGGGCTCGGCCTAGCTTTTGCGGCGCTTGGCTTGAATGAAATTTTAAACGACGCTTTTAACTCTCGCGGCTTGCAGAAGCTGCCCGATTTCCTAAAGGCGCTCGCGGCGGACTTTCACAAATACTACAACGAAAACCGCGTCGTAGGCAGCGAGAACGAGGATGCGAAGCTCAAGCTGTTCGCGCTCGTAGCGCTTAGTATCCGCACGGCGTTTGCCCTGATGGGCCTAAACGCGAAAGAAAAAATGTAGCCGCACAGGCTACATTCGCGCCGATAGCCTAAATCTCACGAACGAAATTTTATGATTTAAAATACAAAGCGAAATTTTGCGGCGGGATTTCTGCCGCAAAATTTTATGTTTTGCTTTTTACTTCCCGCTTTGCCGCAAAATTTTGCGGCGGAATTTGGGATGAAATTTTATCGCGAAATTTGACTTAAAATTCTATCGCTATGAAATTTTAAAGCTAGTTCTAAATTTACAGCTCGTAAAATTTCGATTTTAAAAATTTTACGAGCTGTTTTACGGTATCGCCACTGCGCTGTTCGTAAAATTTAAATTCGGCTGCAAATTTACTGCTTGCGGAATTTCGAAATTTTAAAATTTTGCAGCGTGGAAGTTCGAAGTAAAATTTTAAAACAAGGCTTGAGGTACTAAAATTTTTGTGCAGATTAAATTTCATGCGACGAAATTAATTCGTAAAATTCTCCTTGGCGGAATTCGCCTGCAAGAGAGTACTCCTTAAGCTCCGCGGCGCATCGCCGCAAAAAGGATAGATATGAGAAAGATCATCGACATAACGGCGCTTTCTATCGCCGTTTGCGTCTTGGTTATGGTGCTTTTTTTGCCGTCGCCCGTTTTATCGTTTAAGTGCTACCGCGGCGATGGCGTAAGCTGCGCGCAGCTGGGGCGCGACAAGCTCTCCCACGGAGATTACGACGGCGCCAAGCCCGCTTTTGCCAAGGCTTGCGAGGCGGGTGAGAAAGATAGCTGCTTTGATCTGGGAGCTCTATACGACGGCGAGGGCAATGCGACGCAAGCGGGCGTATTTTATGCCGCAGCGTGCGATAAAAACGTCGCCGTAGCCTGCCACAAGCTAGGCAACCTGTATCAAAGGGGGCGCCTGAGTAGGGACTTCGTTGCCGCCGCGCAGCGCTACGCTAGGGCCTGCGATTTAGGCTATGCCAAAAGCTGCCACAATGCGGGCGTGGTCTATTTCACGGGCGGTTTCGGGCTTGCGGCGGATCAGGCCTCGCACATGGCGGACGTGTTCGCTGTCACGGCGACACGCACGAACACCAACGTCGAGATGATTGGTGAAACGATGAAATACGCCGCGCCTGTTGCGCGCGCATTCGGCGCATCGATGGAGG
>NZ_CALEDC010000059.1 GCF_937949835.1 uncultured Campylobacter sp. | reverse complement strand
AATTCTACATCGTTGCTAAATTTCTGCCCGTTTGCGTCAAGATCAAATTTAATGTTCGCATCCGCAATATCAAGCGCGCTCGCGGTGAAGTTTGTATGCTTGACCTCAAGCGGTTTGAGCGTGAAATTTGCCTCACCGCCGCTTATAGCAACCGAAGGAGATGAGCTGATCTTCAAGACCGCCTTTTGCTCCTTATCAGTGGTGTTGATGAGCGTTAGCGGCACGGAAATTTCATCGCCGCGCACCATATAGGTTAGATCGGCGGGCTTTATGATCACGTCGTCTCGGACCTTGGCTTCGACGTTTGCCGAGCCGATCGTAGCCGCCTCTCCGATAGCCATGGCGCTTAGTCGGATCGTGGAGTTAAAATTTTTCGGCATCGCAAGCTCAAATTTCGCCTCGCCGTTTGCATCCGCTTTTGCTATCAGCATTTTGATAAATTTTTTCTGCTTTTTGTTTTCGACCGGGCTTAAATTCCGTTTAGCTTTCGCCATCACGCCGTCGCCGCCGAAGCTTAGCTCTTTAGCAGTAGTTTGATACACGCTAAGATCATCGTAAATGTCAAAGTACCGCAGCGCAAAATACGCGCTAACGTCAAACGCCTTAAATGCATCGAGCTCCTCTTGTGAGACGATATCTAAAATTCCAAGATCGACCGCGTATAGTATGACTTTGGAATTCGGCTCGCTTTTTACGCTGATCTGCGCATTTTGCCCGTTTTTGTAGCTTTTCTCGGCTAAAATTTGCACGCCAGCCTTGTGCGAGCTCGCATCTAGCGCCACCGGCACGTTTGCATAGGCTCTAAGCGGCATCGCAGCGGGTGTCGCGGCGCGCGCGATTACAGCGTTGATGTGTCCTCCGACGAAATTATCCGGCACGCTAAGCTCAAATTCCGCGCTGCCGCCTTTGACGGATAGAATTTTATAGTCGTAAACCTGCTCGCCTACGAGCGAGATATTTAGCACGCCGCTTTCTACCGGCGAATTGATGACGCCTTTAATTTTATCTCCGGCTTTAACCTTGTCGCTTGCGAGTTTGATTTTAGCGCTTTGAACGTCTTTAGCGTTTACCCGTCCATAATATCCCCAGCCGCTTACATCCACACGCACGCCAGCACTTGCGCCGCTTGAGTAATCGTTTGCGACGATTAGATAATTGCCGCCGTTTTGGAATTTATACTCAAACTCGCGCGCATCGGTACTAACGGCGCTTACGAGATTAAAGCTTTCTTGCTCGACGTATCTATTGCCGTCATAAACGTAAGTAAAATCGTCGCGGTAAATTTCAACGTCGATCTTGCCTTTGACGTCGGTTTTGGTTTTGGAATCTAGCAGCGCAAAGCCGAATTTTACGCTATCTCCACTTGAGATAAAGTCCTTGCTAGCGCGAATTCCTACGATACGATCATAAGGCAGATAGCTCAGGCTGCGATATGCGTTTACGTTTTTGCCCTCCTCGGTTACGCTGAAATTTAGTAAAATATTTATGGCGTTAGAGACATTAAGATCAGCTGCTGCCGGCGAGAGTGCAAGCTCTTTTTTGCCGGCGGAGCTTAGCGTAAATTCTGCCCTGCGAAGCTGCGTAGCGCCCTTTTTCTTTAAGCGATCGTTTAGAAACGAAAAGCCCTCGTAGCCTTTAATTTTCAGCTCTTTTTCATAGGCGTTTGCTTCCAGCGAGCCTTTCAAATCTCCAGCCGGCGCGCCTGCAAGATAGTTTGAGCTTAGCTTTAGTGTGATGATCTCATCCGCGCCGTATTCGTCTTTAGCAGTTAAAATTTCATTTTTAATGCGGTTTGGGACGAAATTTTCTACGCTGAAGCTTTTAGAAGCGATGATTTTGTCCTCATAGATGAGATCTAGGCGGTAAGTGCCGCTTTTCTCGCCCATCAGCTCATCGATTTTAACGCTACCGAACTCATCGGTGTTTTGCGCGCGCGTGATGACCACAGTGCCGCTAGGATCGTAAATTTTAAATTTAATCGGCGTATTTTTTAAAGAGCTAAAATCGCGATTTTTCATCACGATCGTGCCTAAAAGCCGCTCATTCGGGCTTATCAGCTCGCTTGCAAGATAAACAAACGGACGCTTTGCAGTAATCGTTTTCTCTACGCTTGCTACGGCGTTATTAAACAGCACGAACGCATGCTCATCGCCTTTACTAATCTCGATAGAGCGCGGGTTTTTAGCTAAAATTTCCATATTTTCTAATCTTAAAATTCCATCTCCGTCCGTTTTATCCTCTGCAATTAGCTCATTTTTATCGCTGTAAATTTTAACCTTCGCTCTGCTTAGCTCCTCGCCATTACTAAGCCTAGAAGTATAAACGAGCGCACCGCGCTCAAGCAGCACCACTTGAGCCGTAATGTCGCTAAGATAGGCTACGCGCGAAACCTCTTGCATCTTTTCGCCCACTTTGTAAAACGCCGTGATTTTATAAATTCCATCCTCGTAGCCTTTAAAATCCATCGCGATTTTATGCTCCGCGACGGCGTTTTTAGCGCCTCCTATATCAAAGCTCTTAACCGCGATCTCGCTAGCTAGCCCACCTACACTATCTTCGTTGCTTTCAAAGTTTAAAAAATACCTAAAATTTTGCTCAGGGACTTTGGCAATCGAAATTTTAACCTCATTTACGTTTGAGCTTTTAAAAGCTAACGAAGCGGATTTTGGGATAAAATTTTTCTCGTCGCTAAAGGCTACGAAAGGCAGCCTGTCGCCCATTTTTACGCTTTGCTTGATCTCGTCACGCAAGATATATGAGCTATCTCCGAAGCCCTTTAGCAGCCTGATCTCGTAGCTTTTATTCGGCATAAACTCGTCGCTTACTATATCTGCATAGTAGTAGCATGAAGGATCGTCGCTTTCGCCGCCCTCTTCATCTTCGTCATAATAATAATATCGCGGCTGAGTGAGGCTAAATTTACTCACGCCTGCGATTCTTACGTATTTGGCGGACAGCTCGTCCATATAGTTAGGAAAACACACTCTAGCCGCGAGTGAGCCGTCTTTTAGAGCCGCAGGGCGGATCTGCACGCCGCTTAAATTTGAAGCGTTAATGCTATCATTAAAAGGCTCCTCGTCCGTGCGCAGCTCCACCGGATTTTGCAGCTTTGCGCCCACTTTTGAGGTGAGGGATTCTATTTGCAATACGACGTTTTGCGCCTTAGGATCGAAGCTGAATAAAAAATTCCGATCATCGTGCGAGCTAAGCTCGTAGGATATATCGTTTTGGGCTAAATTCTGCGCGCGGTAAATTCTAGTCGCTTGCTGTAGCGCGTCCTTGCTAACCGCATCGTTAAATTTAATTGCCACTAACCCCGGACGCAGAAGCGCGATATGCTCGGTGCTAAAAGGCTCTGTCTCAAACTCAAAGCGCACCCCGCGCGCCTCGCACGAATAATTAACCCCGGCGCTAAGCATCGGCTTAGGATAGAGCCTGATTGAGCTCTCGCTCACGCTTTCGTAGGTGCCCGTGATTTTGGGAGTGCATTTTAAGATCTGCTTTTGCGTGACGCTAAATCCACTGCCGTCCACCCCGCTAATCTCGTAAGCCCCGCTAGCGTATTTGATCTCTACGCCCGCGGCAAAGCTAGCCAAAGCGCAAAATAGCGCTGCGCTTAGTAGTTTTGTCTTCATAAAATTCCTTTGCAAAAATTTTACGAAATTATATACAAATTAACCTTTTATTTTCTTTCATTTACTCTAAAATTTGCTTTAGCGAAATTTGCATTTTCGTCCAAGCAGCCAAGCTCAAAATCCCCTGCTCCAAGACTTAGCGTAAAAGCCTCGCCGTTAGTGCGCGCAAAATATTCTCCCGTTTTAACTTTAGAATTTGCAGGCGCTAGGCTTTGCGTGGTGAAATCTAGTGCCGTGAAATTTTGCTGCGAGGAATTTTGATCTGTGAAATTTTTCGCTGTGAAATCTTGAGCCTCCGAATTCTGCTCTGTAGAATTTTGCAAGATAGAATTTTGCGACGCCAAATTCCGTGTGACTGGATTTTTAGTTATAAAATTCCATTCTACAGAATTTTGCTTCGTAAGATTTTGTGATTTTAAATTCTGTAACGCTAAATTTTGTCGCATAGAATTTTGTGCTGTAGAATTCTGTTCTGTAAAATTTTGCTTTAAATTATCTTGCTGCGCCGCGCTAGAATGCTTGGAATCCAAATCCGTGGAATTCTCCCTCGTAAACGCGGTGGAATTTAGCGCTATAAACTCCCGCGAACCGCCGCTTAGCCTGATATATACCCGCTCGCCAAAAACCGCTGTGCACTGTATCTTTAACCGCAGCGTGCCGTCCGCGCCGGTCTCGTAGGTTTTGGCGTTGATATCGTTTAGCACGGGCTTTACGGCGGCAAATTTAGCCGCGCACCTTCCTGCGCGTACCTTTTGCGGATCGACCAGCCCGTGTTTTAGCAGATAAAAAAGCTCGCTCGTGCCGTAAATTTCGCACTCCTCGTTGGGCTCAACTCCATCGATCGTAAGATCCTCGGCGCTTTGAGCGCACTCCTTTTCGCGGTACGCGTCGGTGCATACTCGCCGAAAGCTCACGCCCGCGGGACGCGCAAACTCCGCCTCGCCCAGCATGCCCGATTTATCGAGGAAGGCAAACATATTAAACGCCACCTTCGCCGCACTCACGCCGCCGCTAAGATCCCTAGTCTTGGAGCCGTCGAAATTTCCCAGCCAGACGCCGAGTGTAAATTTAGGCGTAAGCGCGACGGTGTAGAGATCGCGCGCATCGGCGCTCGTGCCCGTTTTAAACATCAGAGGCGGCGCGTTTAGGGTGTTTTGCCACACCGAGCCAAGGTAGGAGCGCGGCGCGTTTCTTAGCATCTGCGTTACGATGTAGGCGCTCTGCGGGGTTAAAATTTTAGCATCATCGCCGATCTTTGCACCCGCTATTTCGAGCTTCCGTAGCTTGCCGCCGTTTGCAAACGCGCTGTAAAGGCGAGCAAGATCCATTAGGCTCATCGAAATACTGCCCAGCGCGATACCTGCGCCGTAATAATCCTTGCTAAACTCCGCCAGATGTACGTTTGATAGCATCTCATACAACCCGTCATCACCAAGCATTAAATTTAGCTTTACCGCGGGGATATTTAGGCTAAGACTTAGCGCGTCCGTAGCACTAACCGCGCCCAAAAACCCCTGATTGTAGTTGCGCGGCACGTAGCCCGCGAAGATTATCGGCGCGTCGATCAGCTTCTTTGAAGGGGTGATGAGCCCGTGCTCAAGGGCTTTAGCGTAGATGAAGGGCTTGAGCGTCGAGCCTACGTTTTTTTGCGAGCGCACGCCGTCGTTTTGCCCCTCATTAGCGCTAAAATCGTGGCTGCCGACGTAGGCGATCACACTCATACTTTCGTTGTCGACCAGCACCGCAGCGCCGTTTCTAACGCCCTTATCGCGTAGAGAGAGGATCTCGCTTTTCAAAAAGCCCTCAAGCGCGATCTGGGTTTTTAGATCCAAGCTCGAATAAATTTTACCCTCGCTAAGGCGCGCAAACTCCTGCGCTCGCACGGTTTGCTCCTTGGGCTGCACGCCCCCTTTAGAGTTTGCGGAATTTCCCTGCGTCTTGGCGTTGGGATCGGAATTTATCTGCGCCTGGGCGGCTAAAGCTAAATTTTGCGGCACCTTGACATTGGGAGCGGGATTTGCCCGCGATTCGGCGCTTGCAGCAGAAGCTGTTTGCATTTTAGCGTCCAAAGCAGAATCCGTCTGCGTCCTAGCGCCTGAAGCGGAATTTGTCTGCGCAATAAAATTTACACGCGACCGCTCGCCAGAGTTTGCATCTGCGCTAAAATTTTGCGGCGGATGCGCGGTATCTTGCCGATCGTTTAAATTTAGATTTTGCGAATTTTGCGGCTCTTGGTACGGATGTGCAGCACCAGAAGCATTCTGCCGCTTGTTTAAATTCATATCCGCATTCGGATTTTGCGGCGAATACTCTGTTTGCGATTTATTTGAATTTGTATCTGCGCTAAAATTCTGCGGCGAACGCGCAGCATCTTGCCGCTCGTTTAAATTTAGACTTTGCGAGTTTTGCGACGGATGGGCGACATCAATAAAATCTCGCCGTTCATCTAAATTTGCGCTCTTTCGTTCATTTGGTTTTACTACGCTTTCCGGCTCATTCGGTTTTACGCCCGCCTGCGATTCTACGCCTTCGCGCTCGTTTAAATTTAAGCTCGTTCCGCCTAAATTTAAACTCTTCGGAGCATCCGTTTTAAAATCCGCCTCTTTGGGATTCATTTCTTTCAAATCCACTCCCGCCTGCGTGTTTGCGACGCTTGATAAATTCGTCCCAACCTTCGCCGCAGTCGTAAAATTTGTTTCGGCACTAGCCGCGTCCGAAAAATTTGACTCTGCTACCGCCGCGGCTCGGTACGCAGATGGGCTTACTTGCCCCGCCGTCGCGCCGGACGCTCCGCCCAAATCTAAATTTTGAGTAAAATTTACGTCATCTTTGGCGGTAAAATTCTGCATTTTATAATTGTTAAACGCTAGCAGTGCATAATGCGGCGCGTAATTGGGCGCTGCGTAGCGTCTGGGCGAAAACGGCTCCGCGAGGGCGCGCTCATACTCGCTTTGCGAGATCACGCCGCCCTCTCGCAGCTGCGAAATTAGGCGGTTTTTAAGCGCGTTGATGTTTGATCTGCGGTCTAGGCGGTTTTTATTCGGGTTTTTTGGGATCACACTAAGAAGCGCGATTTGAGCGTTGCTAAGCTCGCGCAGATCCTTTTTGAAATAAAAATACGCCGCGGTTTTGACCCCCTCGATGTTGCCGCCGTATGGGGCGAGGTTAAAATACATTCCTAAAATTTCATCCTTGCTGAAGTGCCACTCCAGCTGAAAGGCGTTGAAAATTTCGATGATTTTGTTTTTGTAACTGCGCTGTTTGGGGCGCATCATACGCGCAACCTGCATCGTGATCGTCGAGGCTCCGACGCGCTCGACGTTGCTCTCGCTTTTTTTAGTAAAATTTTGCGTAAAATTATACGTAGCTGCGCGCAGGATCGAGGCTGGATTGACGCCGAAATGGTAGTAAAAATAGCGATCCTCGAAGTAGATCGCACTTTGTTTCAGCCGCGGCGGTATCTCGTCCGCGCTCGCGTAAAAGCGCCAAATTTGATCGTCGCTGATCTGCATATTTAAAATTTCGCCGTTTCGGTCGTATAAAATTTTGCTTTTTTGCTTGTTTAGCATATCCAAATTTAGCGGATAAAGCGCGTCTAGGATCAAAAATAGAGCGAATGCAAACGCGCAAAATAGCGCGATTTTTAACGTAAATTTTAGAAATTTCATCGCGCAATTATATCAAAGAATTTTAATGATTTTAGGCTATAATGGCGCCTTTTTGCAAAGGAATAATCTTGGACGCTCTAGCTAAGCTAAACACCGAACAATACGCCGCAGCAACCGCTCCTGCTGGGCACAATCTAATAATCGCAAGCGCAGGCACGGGCAAAACCAGCACCATCGTCGCGCGCATCGCTCATCTGCTAAATCTCGGCACGAGCCCTAGAAAAATTTTACTTCTTACTTTTACGAATAAGGCCGCGAGCGAGATGATAGCGAGGCTGCAGCGGCATTTTGATAAAAAAATCACCTCCGCAATCGTTGCGGGCACCTTCCACGCCGTATCCTACGCTCTACTTCGCGAGCTGGGCAAAGGCGTGATCCTAAAGCAACCCGCCGAGCTAAAAACCCTGCTAAAAAGTCTCGTAGAAAGGCGAAAATTTTATCATGTAAGCGACGCGCGCCC
>NZ_CALEDC010000058.1 GCF_937949835.1 uncultured Campylobacter sp. | reverse complement strand
AAAATTTTTGCGCACATTTGTTTAAAATAGGCAATCAAAATTCTACGCCGCGCGGATTTTGCTAGCAGCGAATTTTCAAATTTAAAGCAAATTAATCTGCTTCGGAAAGTACCTATCCAGCGTCTGCGCTACCTGCTCTAACCAGACCTTTCGCTCAGCTTCGTCGCTATCTGCGACCACTCTAAACATGAGCCGCTCAAAGGTTTTTACGCCACAAAAATCAAAAATGCAGCTTTTCCAAATTTTTTCCAGCGGATCGCCAAATATCTCGTTTTCTCTGACCTCTGGGGTGTTGGAGGTGTTGAAAACTACGGCGGCTTTAGCCTTTAAAAGTCCTATCGGAAGCCCGCCGCCGTTATCGCCCGGCGCAAAATCGTAGGCTACTCTCTGCCTTAGCACGCGGTCAATCCAGCCCTTGAGGATGGCGGGCGGCTCGCCCCACCAGTTCGGATGGACAATCACGATGCCGTGGGCGTTTGTGATGTCTTTTTGATGTACTTTTAACAGCTCGTCGTCGCTTTCGTCGCTAACGAGCTCGGTGCCGCTAAGGATCGGGTTAAATTTCTCCTTATATAGATCATGAAATTTAACCTCGTAGCCGCTATTTTGCAGCTTTTCTACCGCTGCATTTGCAATAGCTGCATTTAGGCTTTTTTCGTAAGGGTGTGCCAGGATGACGCAGATTTGTTTCATAGATCTTCTCCAATTATATTGTTTACTAAAGAACGTGTGCCGTTGGTATGAAATTTGCTACTAACAAGATCGCAAAATGCAGATTTACTTTATATTTTTTTAAAACCATAATGAGATTATATCCTTTCGATCTGTCCATCCAGTAACTGATTTAAAACGCATATTAAATTTTCAATAGAGGTTCCCAACTCTTCGTATGAAAATTGATTTTGTGTATTTTCTGGATGATGTATTATATTTCTAATAAAGGTTGGGAGGGTTTTATTTTCTTGTCTAACGGTACCATTTCTATTTATTCTATTATATTGTTTTGTTTGCTGTATTCCTTTATTAGCAAGCCAATTATCAAAATTTTCCTCATAATAATTTCTATCGTCATCATTTATAGCTATAGATTGCAAAAATCCATATAGTTCATTGTGGAATTCTGCGCTAATAACCCCAAAAGCATAATAATTTATCTCACCCCAAGTTGGAGAGGAATTACCAAATAATTTCAATATCTCCTTTTTATCTATTTTATTGGTCAATTCATTCTTAGAAAATATATATATTTGATGTTTATCTTTATCAAAATTCTTTAACAAATAAGGAGAATGTGTAGTAATAAAAATTTGAGAATTATCGGATAATCTCTCTAAGGCATTTAATAATTTATTCTGAGCCCCAGGATGCAAAAAGGTTTCAGGTTCATCAATAAAAAACAATATGGGCTTTTCTATTTTATCGTCGCTCGATTCTCTATTAATTTCAGCGTATACTTGTATTAAGCTTAATGCTAATGCGCGCTGCATTCCTGTGCCCTTTTCTGAGACATTTGTTTTTATGCCGTTATCAGACAGCATAATGTTTCCATTTTTTAAGAAGTTATCAATTTCTGGCAATCCAAAATTAAATTCGACTTCGGCGTCACCATATTGACTAACTAAAACACTCTGAATTTTATTTTGTATATTCTCAAGAATTTGTATTAATCCTTCATCTCCAAAGGCTTTATTGTGAGCCTCTTTTAATTCTCTAAAAACATCGGTTTCTTGAAAATTTTTAGTTATAGAATTAATAATTTTCCCAACTAATTTTGTTTTTCCAAAATCCTGATAGTCTTCATTTTTTAAATCTGAATACACGAATTGAGCATCAAATAGTTCTGAAATAGTAGTATCAATACCTGTTGGATTCTCGAACTGATTTGTATTTGGATTAAAAATACGAACATTTTTAATATCCAAACTTTTATTTTTCTTATCCTGCGTAATATTGTCTAATTTTGAGCTTCTTAAAATACGCAAACTTGTACTGCCATCAGCATTATCTATAATATAGCCCATATATTTTTTAAGATTGCCGTGTTCACATAACCTTTTAATATCATCGCCTCTAAATTCTATTTCAACAGAAACATCTTGATTATTATCGCAGTTCTTGTGTACAAAACTTGCTTTTTCTCCTTTACTAAGAATAAATTCTACTGCTTTAAAAATTGTAGTTTTTCCACAATTATTATTCGCTACAAAAAATTTGATCCCCCTATTAAAAGTAATTTCATGCATTCCCAAAAAACCTCTAAAGTTTTCTAGCGTTATTTTATGAATATGCATAGTCCTATTCCCACTCTATCGTTGCAGGCGGTTTGCTCGAGATGTCGTAAACTACGCGGTTGATGCCGGGCACTTCGTTTATGATGCGGCGAGAGACGTTTTCTAGCAGGTCGTACGGCAGGCGCGAGAAGCTAGCTGTCATACCGTCGCTGGCGTCCACTACGCGTATGCACACGGCGTTTTCGTAGGTGCGGTTATCGCCCATGACGCCGACAGAGTGCACGTTTAGCAGTACGCAAAACGCCTGCCACGTTTTGTTGTACCAGCCGCTTGATTTTAGCTCGTCGCGTAGGATCACGTCGGCTTTGCGCAGTAGCTCGAGGCCCGGCGTATTTACCTCGCCCATTATGCGGATCGCAAGGCCAGGACCCGGGAATGGATGGCGGAAAACGACTTCGCGCGAAAGGCCTAGTTCAAGCCCCAGCTGGCGCACTTCGTCTTTAAAAATTTCGCGCAGAGGCTCGATCAGTTCAAATTTCATATCCTTAGGCAGGCCGCCTACGTTGTGATGGCTTTTGATCGTCTTGCTTGAGCCTGCGACCGAGCTTTCGATGATGTCGGTGTAGAGCGTGCCTTGGGCTAGAAATTTTACGTTTTTGTGTTTTGCCGCTTCTTTGCTGAAAACCTCAATGAAGGTAGTGCCGATGATTTTGCGTTTTTGCTCGGGATCGACCACCCCTTTTAGCCTGCTTAAAAATAGCTCGCTAGCATCAATCACGTCTAAGCTCACGCCGAGTTTGAGTCTAAACATCTCCTCTACCGCCTTGCGCTCGCCCGTGCGGAGCAGTCCGTTATCGACGAAAACCGCTATTAGGCTCTGCGGCACCGCATGCGCCAAAAGCGCCGCTACGACCGAACTATCCACGCCGCCACTTACCGCGCAAAGCACTTTGGCGCTGCCTACGCGCTCTTTTATTTTGATCATCTGCTCTTTGGCGAAGCTACCCATATTCCAAGTGCTGGTTATTCCGCAGATCTCTTTAGCGAAATTTTTTAAAATTCTATCGCCGAACTCGCTGTGGCAGACCTCCGGGTGAAACTGTAGCGCGTAAATTTTACGGGTCTCGTCGCCGAATACGCACCACTCACTCTCATCCGAGCTTGCCATCACCTCAAAGCCCTCCGGCAGGCTCTCGACCTTGTCCGAGTGGCTCATCCAGACAGTAGAGTTATCCTCCACGCCGCCAAATAGCCTGCTAGCGCGAAGCAGTTTCAAAGAGGCTTTGCCATACTCTTTTTTACCCGCAGGCACGACGCTAGCGCCAAATTTATGCGCGATGAGCTGCATGCCGTAGCAGATACCTAAAATTGGAATTCCAAGCTCAAAAATTCTATCGTCGCAAAAATACGCATCCTTGGCGTAAACGCTAGCGGGTCCGCCGCTTAAAATAAGACCTTTAGGGTTTTTTGCTTTTATCTTATCGATCGGTGCGTCGTATGCGATTAGCTCGGTGTAAACGCCTTGTTCGCGCAAGCGCCTAGCGATCAGCTGGGTGTATTGAGAGCCGAAGTCCAGCACTAAAATGTCTGCTGTTTGCATGAAATTCCTTTGTAAAAATTTTTAAAAGTATAACAAAGCAAAGCTAAAAGTAGGCTATTTATCGCGTAAAATTCTAACGCTGCCTTTATCGCTGCTTGTGCTATTAGCGTCCGCATTTTGGGCGGTAGCGCTAGAGCTCCCATCGTCGTCGGAATAAAACGGCGGTGCTTTGTATCCGCAGCCGCTAAGCAAAACTAAGATAAAAAATGCTAAAATCCGTCTATGGAAAATGCAAGAGAAATAATCGCTCATATCAGAAAAGATCCTTTATATGCCAAGATGCGAGAAAGAGGCGAGTTTTTAGCGATTTTGCCGCTTAGTTGGCAAAGGCTGATCGCCTTCATCTACGTCAAAGATGGCATTTTGATGATAGCCGCGAAGCACCCGGCGGGGCTTTGCGAACTAAAACGCGATAGTAATATAAATTTAATAAAAGACGTATTAAAGCGCTTCGTAGCCGCTAGAGAGACGGCGGAGCTTTGCGGCGTGCGCGATATAAAATTTTTCGTCGCAGATAGAGTAATGAGCAGAAGAAGGGCGCAAATTTATAAAGCTCATTTGCGCCGGGACGGCGAAGCTTTATCTTTGGAGCGCGCAAAGGGGGAGTTTAAAAACAAAATCCAAGATCCGCAAATTTATAAAATTTTTGAAGAGATAAGAGGGCTGATCCTTGCTAATAGAGGAGATTAAGAGCCTGCCTGCCGCACCCGGCGTGTATCAGTACTTCGACGCCGCGGGCAAGCTGCTATACGTCGGCAAGGCAAAAATTTTAAAAAATCGCGTCAAAAGCTACTTTTCTTTCACGCCCGCTCTCGCGCCGAGCCCGCGCTTAAGCGCGCGCATCGCCAAGATGATAAGCGAGGCGGCGCATTTAGAATACATCGTAACGCCCAGCGAGAGCGACGCGCTGATACTGGAAAATTCCTTTATCAAGCAGCTTAAGCCCAAATACAACATCCTACTGCGCGACGATAAGACCTATCCATATATCTACGTAAATTTAGACGACGATTTCCCGCGCTTTGAGATTACGCGAAAGATCATAAAGGGCAGAAACATCAGATACTTCGGTCCCTATTTTCACGGCGCGAAGGAAATTTTACAGACGCTTTACATGCAGTTTCCGCTCGTGCAGAAGAAAAATTGCGTCAAAGGCAAAAAGGCCTGTTTGTTCCATCAGATCGGGCGCTGCGCCGCTCCGTGCGAGGATAAAATTTCAAAGCAGGATTACGCTCGTATCGTGCAAAGCGCGCTTGCGGCTCTGAAAAATCCGCAAAAAATGGTGCCGCAGCTTGGGGAGCGGATGGCGCGGCTCGCGCAGAGCGAAAATTTCGAGGAAGCCGCACAGATCCGCGATACGATCGAAATTTTAAAGCAGATGAACGTAAAGGTTGAGGTCGATCTGGCAAAGCTCGATGATTTCGAGGTCTTTGCGATTGCCGCACGCGACGGGCTCGTCTGTGCCGTGCATTTTAGCATACGCGAGGGCAAAATTTCAGCCTCAAACTCGCATATAATCAACTGCAAAGCCCCGAGCGCCGATGATATCGCAAACGCCTACAAGCAGATGATCTTAAGCGCCTTCCCGGCCGCGGCTCCCGTGGCGTGCGCTAAAATTTACGTCTACGACGAGTTTGACGATGCGGATCTGGTATGCGAAATTTTATCCAAGCGGCACGAAAGAGCGTTTAAAATTTACGCGCCGAAAATCGGAGAGAAGCGTAAAATTTGCGAGATTGCATACCAAAACTGCGAGATCAATATCAAAAAACATCTAAAAACGCACGATTACGCATTCTTGCAGGAGCTGAAGGATTATTTTAATCTTACGAATTTGCCCGTAAATATCGAAGCTTTCGACAATTCGCATATGTTCGGCGCCGCAGCCGTGGGAGCTATGATAAGCTTTCAAGACGGCGAGTTTAACAAGCAAAACTACCGCCACAAGCACCTTAGCTCAAATAACGACTACGATCAGATGCGCGAGTACCTAACTAGTCGCGCGCTTAAATTTGATGAGCTTGCAGCGCCCGATCTGTGGCTTATAGACGGCGGAACGGCTCTGCTAAACTTGGCAGAGGAAATAATTTGCAGCGTCGGAGCAAACGTCGATATAATCGCTATCTCTAAAGAAAAGATCGACGCTAAAGCCCACCGCGCAAAGGGAGCTGCGAAAGATAAAATTTGCACGAAAAGCGGAATTTTTTCGCTGCCTACAGACGATAAAAAGTTGCAGTTTTTTCAGCGTCTGCGCGATGAGGCGCACCGCTTTGCGATCTCGTTTCACCAAAAGAGCAAACGCAAACTCGATCTGCAAAGCTCAAAGCTGCTAAGCTTGGGCGTTAGCAAGGGAAGCCTGAAGAAGCTTTTGGACTTTTACGGCGATTTTGAGAGCATTTATGCGGCGAGCTTCGATGAGATCAGATCGCTTACGAATATTCAAACTGCCGAAAAAATTTTAAACAATTATTAACGAAAACCTAACGCAAAAAGCTATATTTAAAGATTTGTTTAGTAAAATCACCCATTAACTTTGCAGGACGGCTAAATCGTCTCCGCCTAGCGTGACGGAAGCGACTTCGTTTCTCCGGTTGAATAAAATTTAACGTCGCGTAAGCTGCGCTTTGAAGGATTTTGTATGAATTTAAATACTACAAGTGCTTTGAGACTTGTTAGCGGTATCCCGCTACTTTTGATTTTCGCGTTTGCATCATATTTCTTGTTTATCTCTTTGCAGGATTACGCCAGAGTGGGAATTTTGCAGCAGCAGATTGCTAAAAATAGCAATCTCGCGGCGTTAGTGGAGCAGGTAGATAAAGAGCGCGGTATCACTTCGGCGTTTTTGGGTAGCGAGGGAAACCCCGGTATGGGAACCCTTCTATCGGGTCAACGTAAAAAAACCGATGATGCGCTTGCAAAGTATAAAGAAAGCAAAAATATCAGCGAAAATGTCGTAAAAAAGACTATTTTTGATATTTTCGCTTACGGCACCGGTAATGACGAGCTTTTGGCTGCCGAGACCGATATAGACGGTTTATTAGACAAACTTCCGCAGGTAAGAAGGGATGTCGATGCTCAAAGCAAAAGCTTCGGTGAGCTTTTCAGCTCATATTTTCAAAAATTCGATGATGATGTAAAAACAATCCAACGAGTGCTAAGAGAGGGTCTTGTAAGCTCAAATATTACTGTTTGGACGGTTTCATTGCTTAATACTTATGAGGCGATGGATGCCACTGCATCGGAGCGCGACTATATTATCGAATACATCATCGGTAGCAAGGCGATGAATCAGGCGCAGCTAAGGACTTGGGCTAGCTTCAACCTATCTAGTTCGCTTCCTAATTACTACTTCTTGCCGGAATCTGATGCTAGAGCTGCAATTTTAAAAATTCTAGACGGAGAGGAATTTCAAAACGCATTAAGAGAGACTGCTAAAATTTCGGCCACATTGCAGCAAGAAGCGGACGAGGGACACTATAGCGTACCTTTTCAAGAGTGGTTTGCCTCTACTACACTTAAATATAAAAAGCTAAGCGAAATTTCTGAAAAGATCAATGCTGAGCTTGCGGCGCATGCCGATACTTACCTAGCACAAAGACTAAGAAACCTATTTATCGCTCTTGGTATATGGGTTTTAGCGGCTATTTTGGTCGTTTTTGCCTTGGGTATTACAAGACGTTTAAGACAGAACGTTACCGACCTCGGCAACGTGCTTAGCCGAATCGGCGATTTGACGAATCAGCACGAGCATATCGACGTTAGGACTAGTGAGGGTGTTAACAAGGCGTATTCGCTTATCGAGGATGCGCTCGATCTGATTGCGTATCAAAAGGGTGCTGCGGAGGATGCCAACAAGGCAAAATCGATCTTTTTGGCCAATATGTCGCACGAGATCAGAACGCCGCTTAACGGCATCATCGGCTTTACGGAGCTTCTTAAAA
>NZ_CALEDC010000057.1 GCF_937949835.1 uncultured Campylobacter sp. | reverse complement strand
GCTAAATTTCGCGAGGTTTTTTTGAAATTTTGCGGCGACGAAATTTCATGGAATTTAACGCGACTTTTGAAATTTTAAGGCGTTTAAATTTTACGGCGCGGAATTCTGGCGGCATAGAATTTAGCGGTGCAAAATTTTAACGGCATGGCGATGGAATTTTATCGCGACGCGGGATTTTGGCGCGGCTTAAAATTCCGCATCAAGGCAAAATTTTAAATTTGCCGTCTCACAAGTAACGCGAGTAAAACAGCAAGTGAGCGTAGCTGCTTAAATTTAAAGACGCAGCGCTATAAATTCGTGCTGTATGTCTGCGCAACTGTGAAATTTAGCGAGTTTGGCTGCGGAATTTAACGATGAAATTTAACGCAAAGAAAAGAGGAAAATATGAAAGCAAATGAGGGAAAAATGAAAATAGCGATAATCGGGCTTGGCTACGTTGGGCTTCCTTTGGCGGCAGCGTTTGCGGCGAAACACGAGGTCATGGGCTTTGACGTAGCTCAGGACCGCATAGACGAGCTGCGCGGCGGGCACGATCGCACTCTGGAGCTTAGCGACGAGGAGCTTGCTGCGGCGATTCAAAACGGGCTTAAATTTAGCGCAAAGCTGGATGATATGAGGCAGAGCAATTTTTACATCGTGTGCGTGCCTACGCCCGTAGATAGGCTAAATCGCCCCGATCTCACGCCGCTAATCAAGGCCAGCGAAAGCGTCGGAGCCGTGCTTAAAAAGGGCGACATCGTCGTGTATGAAAGCACCGTCTATCCTGGCGCTACGGAGGAGGACTGCGTACCGGTACTGGAGCGAGCCAGCGGGCTTAAATTTAACCGCGATTTTTTCTGCGGATATTCGCCCGAGCGTATCAATCCCGGCGATAAAATTCACACCGTCACTAAGATCAAAAAGATCGTCTCGGCAAGCACCCCGGAGGCTTTGGACGTCGTAGATGGCGTCTATCTGAGCATACTGCAAAACGGCACCTTTCGCGCCAGCAGCATCAAAGTCGCAGAGGCCGCGAAGGTGATCGAAAACACCCAGCGCGACATCAATATCGGCTTTATCAACGAGCTTGCGATCCTGTTCGGCAAGCTCGGTATCAACACCAACGACGTCATCGACGCAGCGGCTACGAAGTGGAATTTCTTAAGCTTCCGTCCGGGTCTCGTGGGCGGACACTGCATCGGCATCGATCCGTATTATCTGGCGCAGAAGGCGACCGAGGTGGGCTATCACCCCGAAATCATCCTCTCAAGCCGCCGCATTAACGATAATATGGGAAGCTACGTCGCTACGGAGGTCGTTAAGATGATGATAAAATACGACGAAAAGGTAAAGGGCGCGAAGGTCTTGATCTTGGGACTGACGTTTAAAGAAAACTGCCCCGACACCCGCAATACGCGCGTCGTGGATATGATAAACGAGCTTAAAAATTTCGGCTGCGAGGTAAGCGTCTATGATCCTTGGGCGAGCGCCGCCGACGCCAAGAGATACTACGATATCGATCTACTGCAAAAGCCTGACTTGCGCAAATTTGACTGCGTCGTAATCGCCGTGGCGCATAAGCAATTTTTCGAGCTTGATTATGCGGGTTCGCTGGTTTACGACGTGAAAAACGTCTATAAAGGCGCGCAAGGAAAGCTCTGAAATTTAGCTTGGGGTTTAAATTTAGACTTCTAAATAGGCGGTTTAGCGGGGATAAGGATGAACGAGGCAAGGCTCGAAGAGCTAAAGAAAATTCTAAACGAACGACGTCAAAATTTAGAGCGAGGCTCACAGGAAAATTCTGACGCTCAAAATTCCAATGCCTTAATTTTAATAAAGGAGATATAGATGAGTAGAGGAAGTGTTGATAAAAGGTGTA
>NZ_CALEDC010000056.1 GCF_937949835.1 uncultured Campylobacter sp. | reverse complement strand
TGCGTAGATCTCTACCGCGACTGTGCCGCAATACCGTTAAATGCGCGCTATGTTCGCGCAGATATGAGGCGCCGCGTGTAAGTTTGAATTTGCGCGATAAATTTAGACGGCAAAAAGATAAAATTTAGGATCAAAATGCAGATAAAATTAAACGGCAAAGCTTACGAAACGGGCGCGAGCGATCTTGAGGGCCTCAAGCGCGAAGTTAAATTTAGCGGCGAGATCGCCGTGATAAACGGCTATGCAAGCACGCAAAACTGCGAGCTGAAGGCGGGCGATGAGCTCTTTTTGCTCGCGCGCGGTGCGGAGCTGGCGCCGCAGGAGCTTCGCGAGCTGATGCTTGCTCGCAACGCTCCCGCCGTAAACGCCGCGTTGCAAGGTTCGCGCGTGGCGATCTGCGGGCTCGGCGGGCTCGGCTCCAACGTCGCGATCTTGCTTGCGCGCGCGGGCGTGGGCGAGCTCTTTTTGATCGACTTTGACGTCGTCGAGCCGACCAACCTGAACCGCCAGCAGTACGAGATCGGCGATCTTTACAAGCCCAAAACCGCCGCTTTGCGCGAAAAAATCGCGCGTATAAACCCGTTCGTGCGCGTGCAAACCTTAAACGAGCGACTTACCGCGCAAAACGTAGCCGAAATTTTAAAAAACGAGCGTATAATTTGCGAGTGCTTCGACGACGCGGCGGCGAAAGCGATGATTTTTGACGCGCTTGGCGGCACGGATCGCTTTTTGATCTGCGCTAGCGGCATGGCGGGCAGCGGCGATGCCAACGATATCCGCACGACGCGGCTAGGCAAAAACGTCTTCGTCTGCGGCGACTGCAAAAGTGCCGCAGCTCAGGGTGTGGGGCTGCTCGCGCCGCGCGTGGCGATCTGCGCCGCACATCAAGCAAACGTCGCGCTTAGGCTGATTTTGGGCGAGGAGAGCTAAGCCTGGCCGTTCATCGCGCGCCTGCATTTCTAAATTTGCGCGCCTTTGTGCATTGCCGCTAAATTTAAGCCTTGCGCGATTGTTTTGAGAAACAGGCGAGCGTTTCGGCGGCATACAGCGCGTTTAAAAGTAGTGTGAAATTTACTGCGCGCCGCGTAAATTTAGCCGCGATATGCAAATTTAAACGATGAAATTTAAACCATTTGCCGTGCGCAGCTCGTAGATAAGTAAAATTTTAAAATTTATTCGGCGCGAGCAAGCTGCTTTTGAACGTAGGATTTAAAATTTCGTGCAGCAAAGCGAGCCGCAGTCTGCGCGTTAAATTTTAAAATTTTTGTGTCGTGGCTAAAATTTGACGGAAAATTTTAGGTTTCGATGCGCCCCGTGCAGCGCGTAAAATAGCGATAGAAGCAAGGCGCACAATCTGTGCCGCAATCTCGCGCCGTGTATAATGCGCCACGCGGGCACTGATATTGCGCTATCTACGCCGTATGTGAAAACAAAATTTAAACTAAAGAGGATAGAATGGACGATAAACTGATCTTAGGCGGCAAGGAGTTTAGCTCGCGCCTGATAATGGGCTCTGGCAAGTTCGATCACGCGATGATCGACGCCTGCGTGCGGCACGCGGGCTGCGAGATCGTCACGCTTGCGCTGCGTCGCGTGAACGAAAGTAAAAGCCGCAATATCTTGGATTTCATCCCTCGCGGCGTCACGCTGCTGCCAAACACCAGCGGTGCGCGAAACGCCGAGGAGGCGCTGCGGATCGCACGGCTCGCGCGCGAGCTGGGCTGCGGCGACTTTGTAAAGATCGAGATCATAGGTGATAGCAAATACCTTCTACCCGACAACGCCGAGACGATCAAGGCCTGCGAGGCCCTGGCGCGCGAGGGTTTCGTGCCGCTTGCCTACATGCACGCCGATCTGTGCGTCGCGCGCGATCTAGTAAGCGCAGGGGCCGCCGCCGTGATGCCTTTGGCCGCGCCGATCGGCTCCAATCGCGGGCTGATGATGCGCGGGATGATCGAAATTTTGCTTGACGAAATCGACGTGCCGATCATCGTAGATGCGGGGCTCGGCGCGCCTAGCGAGGCCTGCGAGGCGATGCAGATGGGCTGCGCTGCGGTGATGGTAAATACGGCGATCGCCACGAGCGGGGATCTGGCGCTGATGGCGCGGGCGTTTGCGCTCGGCGTGCAGGCGGGGCGCGATGCCTATCTGGCGGGGCTCGGCGCCGTTTGCAAAACAGCCTGCGCAAGCTCGCCGCTAACGGGATTTTTGAGGTAGCGGTTAAAATTTTAAACGCGCTTGGTTACGCGAGCCATGTTTTTTGCGCCGAATTTGCATTTCTTGGGCTATAGATACATATCGTGCAAGCTCGGCGTGACAGCCGATAGACACGGCGCAAAATTCCTGTGGTGCGATAGGAAGCTTTAAAATTTCACACTTTGATTAAAGCCCGGCACGTTTTGCCGGGTACGGGGCGAGATATGGAGCTTTAAAATTTCGCGCGCCGCATTTGAAATTTTAAAATTCGCGCTGCGTAAATTTGCGCCCAAAAGGCACGTAGAGCGTGCTGTGCGGCTTGTAATACCGCTACGAGCGGTACGTAGATTTTGCAAGTCCCGCTTGCAATGCGGAGCGTCGTCGTAAAATACGCGGCGCGTTGTTTCGCATTTCGCACAAGGAGCGGTAACATAGAGCTCGCGAGCTTGAAATCGCGCCCGCTCTTGGCGTAAAAGCGCCACAGCAATTAGCGAGGAATTTTAAATTTTACGCAGCCAAAATTTATTATAGCGCAAGCTCATCGTAGCTTTGGCGCGTTTAGCGCGCGAGTAAATTTGCGGCGCGATTCGCACACCCGCGCCTTTCGGGCGAAGCGGGTGCATTAAATTTAGCGTGCAAGGCGGTGGAATTTTAAATTTTACCGGGCTGAAAGTAGCCCGATTAAGAGAAGCTAGATCAATCAGCGGGCTATTTTATTAGTATGTCGTATTTGTCACAAGTCATTTGCAAGCTGCTCCTATCTTCATTGCTTAAAAATTCTTCCTTTCTCCCTAATTCGCAAGCCTTTTTATAATATTGCACCGCTCTTTCTTTATCGCTACGAGCTTCAAGAACCGAAGCGAAATTCCCGCAAGCTATCCAAACTCCTGCATCGCAAGCTCTTCTGTAATATTCCA
>NZ_CALEDC010000055.1 GCF_937949835.1 uncultured Campylobacter sp. | reverse complement strand
CAGGATCTGATGCAATATTTCGTCAGTTTTGGCAAATGGGGTATTCTTGGAGCCGTTATTCTTGGTATCCTCAATGCCGTCTTTGGTAAAATCATTATTACATTCGGTAGTTATTTTAGATCCAATGATCACTTTGAAGTTCTTTCACAAATTGCTGGATCTATCACTAATAAAATTCTTGATATTTCTTTAATTATTTGCTGTTTTGTGGTAGGTTTTGTCATGATTGCCGGGGCTGGATCAAATCTTAATCAGCAATTTGGCATGCCATTCTGGTCAGGAGCACTCCTATGTGCCGTATTGATAATCCTTGTTAGCTTTCTTAATTTTGAAAAAATCACGAATGTGATCGGAATATTTACGCCTATTATTTTTATCATGATTATGATTATGGCAGTGTATACCTTTGCAAGTCAACGTTTTGATTTTAAAGAATTAGAAACAATTGCAAATACAATCTCTACTCCAATGCCAAATATCTGGTTTTCTGTTCTGAATTATTTTTCGCTCTGCGTTATGACAGGTGTATCAATGGCTTTTGTATTAGGGGGATCCATTATGAGGATTGGTGTAGCAGAAAAAGGTGGTACTTTGGGTGGATTTATAATCGGTATTATCATCACAGTTACAACCTGTATCTTATATGCAAATGTAAAACTTGCAACGACTGTTGATATTCCTATGTTGGCTATTGCCAAACAGATTCACCCTGCATTTGCGTTTGTGTATGCACTTGTTATCTTCGGCTTGATCTTTAATACTGCTTTCAGTTTATTCTATGCCTTAGCAAAACGTTTCTCATCTAATCAATCAAAACGTTTTTATCCAATTATGATTGGCACCGTAGTTGTAGGGTATATATTATCCTTTATGGGCTTTAAAAAATTAGTATCGATTATGTATCCAATTCTAGGTTATATTGGTTTTATAATGTTGATGGTATTACTAATTGGGTGGATCAAAGAGAGGTCAAATGTTAGAGATGAGAAGTTTTTGCGTCGCAAGATGATTCGGTTGATCACAAAAAAATATGATGATGGACAGGAATATACGAAGGCAGATAAAGAAAAATTTCAGAAGCTGGGTGAGGATTGAATAGTTGATACTAAAAGTATTAAAAGCGATATCAAAGATCTTGTCAAAGAGCAGTTCACTGATGATAACAAATAAATAAAGTTCAAAAAAATAAAGAAAGAACGATTATTTGAATTGGTTGAATTTTAAAGGGCGGTAAAGGATTTCGCTTGAAATAAAAAGAGCTCGGAAAACCTTGATTAGCCTAATTTAATATAATGATTTTAAAAAGATTAAATCAAACGTATTTTCTGTTCTTTATCGTAAAAATTTCAAAATAAAAGCAACTATGAATTTAAAAAGGACAAAGATGGATCGCAAAAATGAGCCTGCAAATTTCGGATCCGCGGATGATGAGATGTTTGCGTTTTTATCGAGCTTGGGCGATCGCTGGCAGGTGAGCGAGGGCGGAGCGCGCTTTATAGAGGAAAATTTCACCTTCGTCGGTTCCAAGCCCGTCTTGCGGGGATTGAAAGATTACGTGACCGCGGGCTGCCTGAGCTTTGCTGATGCTAAGAGCTTCATAGACGCAAACCCCGCGGTAAAAGCGAGGATTTTGAGCGGCGAAATCCACTATCTGGGCGATAGTCTAACGAGTGCCGAGGTTAAATTTGCGCCCGAATACTTTCACGATTTTTTAAAATTTATAATGGAGCAGGTCCCCGAACACCACTATTTTTTCAGCCCTACCGCGCGCTGGCTCCTGCTGGTTGCGATGGAGAAATACGTGGAATTTGCGGCTTTAGATTAGCGTTTTGGCCTGCGAAAATTTGCGAAATTTCGCCGCCTACGCCGCGCGAGTTCGGACTGGCTGCGGTCTGCTACGGCGTGGGGCGAAAGAGGAGTGAAAGATCGGTTGAAATTACGACTGCAAAGATCGTGCCGCAGCGGCGTGAAATTTAGACAGGCGCTCCGTTCGCGAACTAGCCCTTGCCTAGCTTGATACGTGCCCTAAAATCGGGCATGATCTGCGCGATGAGCGCGTAAAAATCCGCTCCGTGGTTTGCATGGATGAGGTGCGCGAGCTCGTGCAGCACGACGTATTCGACGAAGCGCGGATCCCGCTCTATCAGGCTTAGCGAGAAGTTGAGATAGCCCTTTGCGTGGTTGCAGCTGCCCCAGCGCGTCTGCATTTTGCGCACCCGCACCCGCGCGATCTTGCGGCCTATCCGCAGCGAAAATTTCTCGATATAGCGCAGATAAAGCTCAAGCGCAAAGGCCTTTTTAAACGCCGCAAACTCGCCCTCGCTCTCGCAAAAGATCGCGTCTCGTGACATAAAAATTTTATCTTTAAATTTAGAGCTTTGGATAAAATTTTTGATCGTAAAATCAGGCTCGTCGGGCTCCGCCGCTTGCGCACTTTGTGTTGCATTTTGCGGCACGTTTTCGCTCGCGGCTTTTGAAGTTCCTTCGTTCACAGCGGGTTTAAATTTTAAAATTCCTTCGCCCACGACAAAGCTAAAATTTGAAATTTCTCCGCTTGCAGCGGGTTTAAAATTTGAAATTCCCTCACCCGCGACAGGTTTAAATTTTAAAATTCCATCCCTTGCGGCGGGGTTAAATTTTAAAATTTCGTCGCTTGAGGCGGAGTTAAATTTGCCCGCATCGCTACTTTGCGAGGTGCGCCCTCCTGAGTGAAATTTTAAAATTTCACTTTCCATGGCGCCGTCCGCACCGTCACCCATGCCGCCCGTAGCATTGTTTGCGCTGCCTCTCACATCGCCACCATTTACGCCGCTACCGCTTATGTCCGCGCCGCTTTGTAAATGGGCTGAATTTACGCCGCCTGCGCCGCTACTCGCATCGCCATTCGCCCAGTTCATGCAGCCCCGCACGCTACTATCGCCTAAACTTTCATTCGCGCCGCAGTTTGTACCGAACCCGACCTCGCGGCTAAATTTCAGCTTGTAAATTTTGCCTAAAATTCTAACTTGATCGCTCGCTAGTAGCTTGCTTTGCAGCCGCTCTAGCGTTTGGCGGATCCAGCTTTCGTGCTTCAGGATGAAGCCTTTCGCCTGCGCCGCGGTGTAGGAGCGCGGCACGCTCACGCTGATTTCGCAGTCCTTGCTAATGCGGATGCGCGCGTATTTCATCCGCTTAAAACGCAGACTGATCGGTAAGCCTAGCAAATTTAGACTAACTTTTTGCTCTGCCATTTTTTACTTATCCATCGCGCCGTATTCGCGCTGCCGCGCAGCCACTCGTCGCAGAAAAACCCGATCCAAACGCCCAAAATTCCATACCCCAGATGAATACCCAAAAGCCAGCCCACGGGGATCGAGACGCCCCACATAAAGATCACGCCCATCGCAAAGGGAAACCTCGCGTCGCCGCTTGCACGCAGGGCGTTTACGAAGACGATATTAAGCGTCCGTCCGAACTCAAGCCCCAGCGTGAGGTAAAAAAGCGGCCGCATGACCTGCTTGTGCGCCTCGCTTAGGCTCAACATCTCCATGATCTGCTCGCGCGCTAAAAACACGATCGCGACGAAAAGCGCCGTCGCCCCGAGCCCAAAGCGCAGCGCGGTAAATGTATGCCGATACGCATCTTGCGGCCTAGCAGCG
>NZ_CALEDC010000054.1 GCF_937949835.1 uncultured Campylobacter sp. | reverse complement strand
TCGCCGTATTTTCTAAATGAGGAGTTTTTATGAAAAACGTATTTTTAGTTGCCCTTTTGGGTGGAATTATGGTGCTATTTAGCGGTTGCGCTAGTATTATTAAAGGCGGAGGCGACGAGAGCTTTACCTTTAAATCCGATCCTACGAGCGCACAGGTTACTATACTGGACTTGAAAGATGCCAATAAAACTATCGTCCAAAACCATACTCCTTTTAGCATCGCGCTACATAAAAAACATGCGTTTTTTAGCGGTGGAAAATATTGGGTGCAAGTTACCAAACCTGGTTATAAAGATATCGGTTTTGAAATTAAAGGCACCGTAAATGGTTGGTATACAGGGGGTAATCTGATATTTGGCGGACTTCTTGGCTATCTGATTGTTGATCCTGCGACAGGTGCTATGTGGAATTTGACCCCACAGTTAGCTAAAGATGAAAAGCAGATTGAAGCCAGCGAGGGGGTAATTACCATAAAGCTTTTGAGTGATCTAAGTAATGAGGATCAGGCTAAAGTAAGGGCAATGAAGCCTATGGAATACAAGTAGCGCTACCAAATTTAACTAGGTAAAGCAAATGATTTTTTTTAAATGCTTTACCTAAATCAAAAGAATGAGATATGGAGAATTTAGGATTAATATTGGGGGCAAAGCTTCTAGTTGGTTTTTTAGTTGGGGCTATAATATCGGTTTGTCTAAAATTTTATTATCGTGCTAAAAACATTCGAATGCCTGAAAATACTATAGCAAAAGTATTTGGTGCTACGTTATTTTACGCTCTGTTTTTATTGGAGGCATTATTTGCCCTCGTCGTTTTACTTATGCTATATGCGCTGGACTTAATAGTGTATTCGCTTAAAATTCCATTTAGGGTAATTAACCGAACGGATTTCGCGAGATTTTATTATCTCCATTTGCCGATAGCCACGATAATAGTTGTAGCTATAATGTTTCTGGCACCGGCATTAAATTCTATGAAGTGAAAAAAGGATAAAAAATGAAAATTTTAGTAATTATTTTGCTGTCTATTACCGCAAGCTTTTGTTATGGAGAATGTGATAGTTTTGAATGCCAAATTAACGCTATTTTGAATAAGTATCCAAATTATAATAAAGAAGCAATGCAAGAGCTT
>NZ_CALEDC010000053.1 GCF_937949835.1 uncultured Campylobacter sp. | reverse complement strand
TCCTCTCCGCGACTGTCCGTTACTATCGGCATAAAGCCCCATTTTAGCCCTTGCTTCAGCTCGCCTCCGTATTTATCCACTAACTTTCCGTTTTCTAAATGAAGCCCCGCGGGATTTGAAATCCCCGCGCAGTTATCGCCTTCGCAATACTCATCCGTTCTCGCTTTTAGCTTAATGTGTTGCTTGTTATAGCTAAATTTTAAGCTATCCCACAAAGGCGTTTCGTCGAAATTTTCGTAAGTGAACGAATAGTTTTTTCTTTCGCTTCTATCGTTGGTATGTCGTATGTCATTAGTTAGAGCACCCCAAGGAGTTTGCGTATTGTAAAGAGCAAATTGATTCGACCAGTCTATTCCCTCTGATTTTATATTAGACTTATCGTATCCTAAGCTAAATCTATCGGTATCGGTAGGCTGAAAGCCAAATTTTACCAATGTGCTTTTTTTGTAAATTCTATAAGGATCAGGTTTTTCTCTAACTTTTCTTATAACAGTAGGATCATATTTTTTATATCCCCAGTTTTTTAGTTCATGTCCTTCTCTATCGGTGTGAATAGCCAAAAGATCAAACCACTTAAACCTAACTGCAGCTGCGTGGCTTTGCCAGTTTTGTCTATCCGCACTTTGATACCCGCGCTTAAATCCGTAATACCAATCCTTCTCCGTTAGATAATCTCTCGCATCCTTTGTCTCAAACGCTACTGAGCCACCTAGCGCGCCCGAGCCTCTTTTTACCGAATCTGCACCTTTAGTGATATCTACCTGTCTTACGTTTTCAACCTCAACGCCGTTTCTAGTGTTATTAAAGTTTCCGTATCCTTCAAATAGATCTTTAAAACCTTGCGAGCTTAGCGTTTCTGCCTGGCGAAGCCCATCAATACTTATATCTACACGATTTTCATCTACTCCGCGGATCGAGTAGCCACTAGCACCGAATCTTCCGCTTTCGACAACTGAAACGCCGGTTTCGTGACGAACCATATCTCTACTATCGCTAACTTGCTCTTTGGTGAGTTGCTTGGCGCTCTTTTTCGTTTCGCCGACTTTTTTGGTAAGCGGGTCGCTTTCTACGTTTCCCGTAACATTTATCTGCCCTAAATTTTGGGAGTTGCCTTCGCTATCGTCCTGTGCAGCTAAAGTGGCCGCGCATAAACAAAGCGCTCCCGCCGCTGCAATGGAAAACCTAAATAAGCTCATTTTGATCCTTTTATAATACTATTTCTCATAGGCGTTATTAAAAATAGCAATATATTAGTGAAAAATTCTTTAAATTTAAATTAAAAAGAATTTATTTATCATTTATAGTTATAAAATTTAATTAAATTTAAAGAATTCCCGGGCTTACGCCTTTATCTCTTAAATTTACATTTTTTAAAATTACAAATTTTTACTTTAAATTTAAAAGTATTTTCATGAAATGCATGCGATGAGACAGTGAGTAAATTTTCAAATTTTAACTTCATAAATTTTAAAATTTTATCATAAGTGAGTGGAATTTTATCTACGCGTAGTATATAGCTGGCATCATGGCAGATTAGTATTTCTGGGAAGCTGCGCCTAAGATAATTTATAAAATTTAGAATTTTAAAATTCTAAAAAATTGATAGCTCGCTGATTGCGTAGCCTTGTTTGCGCGCAAGCATGCAAGCTTTCATGGATTAAGGCGTGCTCGGTGCGATGCCGTGTTTATCATCGATGAGTTCCGCTTCGTTTAATTGCTTGTATTCGTCGCAGCCAATCTGCTCTGCTAAATCGCATGCTTTCCCGTAAAATTCTTTTGCTAAGGATCTATCTTGTTTAATGTGCCATCCATTTTTGTATAAATCCCCGAGATAACTACACGAGTCTGCATCCCCGCTCTCGCAAGTATTTTTAAGCAAATTTAGCCCGCTTTGATATAGGCTTTCTGCTTTTTAGTAATTGCCTGCTTTGTATAAGTCTCCCAGAATCAAGCACGCCGCCGCCTTGCCGCCATCACAAGCCTTCTGGTATAAATCCGCAGCCTTTTTGAAATCCTTCTCTACGCCCCCGCCATCTATATATAGATCCGCTAGGCGCTGGCACTCATATAAGTCGCCTTCATCGCATTTCTTTTGATTTATTTGAGCTTTCTTTTGGTACAAAACAGCCGCTTTTTTATATAGAATCTCTGCCTTTTGCAAGTCCTGTCTGATCTTGTCACCGTTTTTATATAAATATGCAAGGTTATTGCACATATCTGCATCACCGTTATCGCAAATCATTTGACGCAAAACCATAGCCTTGTGCCTGTCTCTTGAGACGCCGATACCGGATTCGTATGAAATTGCAAGCAAATTGCACGAAAACATATTACCGCCGTCACAAGCCTTTTGATGCAGGCTCGCCGCCTTTTGATAATCTTGTCTAACACCATAGCCTTCGAAGTATAGTCCTGCAAGCTCATAGCAGCCGGTCATATTCCCACCATCGCAAGTTTTTTTATAAACCTCCGCTGCCTTTTGATAGCTCTGCGTGGTGTTGATGCCGAATCGATATAAGTTCCCGAGCCTATAGCAGCTTCGCGTATCTCCGCCGTCGCAGCTGCGCTGCCACATTTTTATCGCTTTAGAATAATCGCCGTCCTCATAGAGCTTGTCCGCGTCTTCAAAGACTCCACCCATGCAAAACATAGCTATAACGGCTAGATAAAGATATCTTTGCATTTAATCCCTTTGAAATTTCTGTAAATCTACTCGCGCATTCACGGCATAAAATTCCGCATTCAGGATTTTATGATCTCAGTTTGCGCGCGGGCTTAGTGCGAGGCTAGCCCTAGCACAAACCAAGG
>NZ_CALEDC010000052.1 GCF_937949835.1 uncultured Campylobacter sp. | reverse complement strand
TTAGCCTTTTTTCGATATTTCTTATCTTGTCAATGTTTGATTTATGGTATTCGTGTGTCCCATGGCTAAAATTTAAACGAAAGACATTAACACCCGCTTTTACCATCGCCTCCATTGTCTCTTCATTATCACTTGCTGGCCCCAAAGTAGCTACGATTTTCGTCTTTTTTATCATTTTATGCCCCATAAATTTGATTTTTGCGATTATAACACATTTTAATAATGTAATTTTTTGTATAATAGGCAAAATTTCAAAGGAGAAGATATGAATAAATTTTTATTAGCGTCTCTTGGTCTAGCAGCTGTTGCTTGCGTTGCTATGGGAGATGATAAAGTTTATAAGCTAAAGCTTGCTAGCTCATGGGAGAGCACTATGCCAGTGCTTGGTGATGTGCCAAAAGAGCTAAAGGATAAAGTTGAAAAGATGAGTAATGGCAGACTTGAGCTAAGGATTGATTATCCATCAAAACATAAATCACCTTTTGCAATGCTTGATTTTGCTAAAAGCGGTCAATACGACATTACCTACACAAGTAGCTATTATTATAAAGGCAAAGATGCTAAAACTATATTTTTTACAGCAACTCCATTTATGATGAATACTGATGAGCAAACAGCTTGGTATGAATTTGGCGGTGGTAAGGAGCTTGAGGCAAAAGTTTACGATCCATACAATATCAAAATTTTTAGAGCTGGAAATACCGGCATGCAAATGGGTGGCTGGTTTAAAAAAGAGATCAACTCAGTCGCAGATCTGCAAGGGCTTAAATTCCGCATACCGGGGCTAGGCGGAGAGGTGATGAGCAAGCTGGGTGCCACTATAAACACGGTGCCTACGGGCGAGCTATTTATGGCATTAGAAATGGGTACGATCGACGCGGTCGAGTGGGTAAGCCCTGTCTATGATATGCCACTTGGATTTCACAAAGTGGCTAAATACTACTACACAGGCTGGCAAGAGCCTATGGGAGACTGCCAACTGCTGGTAAATCAAAAGGCGCTAGAGAAGCTGCCTGCGGATCTTCAAGCGATCTTAGAGGCTGCAGCAAGACTTGCCGGAGAGAACTTCCAAAATAAGGGCTTTTACGAAAACGCTCGCATTTGGGCGGAGCTAAAAGCGCAGTTTCCGGACGTGCAGGTGCGCGACTTCCCTGCGGACGTGATAGCCGCGCTTAAAAAAGCAACGAATGAAATCTTAGACGAAGAAGCGGCGAAAGATCCGATGTTTAAAGAGATCCTAGACAGCCAGCGCGCATTTTTGAAAATCGGTAGAGAATGGAATAAAATAAGCACCGTAGCCTACATAAATAACGTAAGCGGTATCGCGGGCGAAAGTGCAGCAAATCCAATCTCCGCAGGTTCTAGCGGTACGACAAACTCAGATTCTGCAAGCAGCGAAAATCACGGCGCTGCAAGCGATTCTAACGCGACGGACGGCAAAAATTTAGGCGCGACAAAGTAAAGCGGGCGCTGCGAGCGATAAAAATTAAGGCGCGACGAACAGACCGGCACAATAAGTAGCTCAGGTGCGACAAGCGGCAGAAATTTTAACTACTTTTGCATAAAGTAGATGGAATTCTGCCGCAGCAGCTTTGGCGCAATAGCTTCAATATCGCAAGTAGCGCGATCTAGCGCAGCAAAGGGCTCCCGCGTGAAATAGAACGCCAAAAACACGTGATAAAACAAAATTCTAAAAATTCCGAATTCCAAGTACGAAGGAATTCGGAATTTTAAATCTAAAATTTTAAAATCAAAATTTATGGATTTTAGACGGAGCACAAAGCTACTCCAGCTATGCTAGAAACCGGCATTTGCGACCATTAAGATTAAAAGCCGCGTCTAGCGCTTTAAAAAGCCTATGGGCCTTTTGCATTCATCTATCAAAATCACAAAAATTGCATTTGAATTATTAAAATTATGACATTTCTTGGCAATATAGGCTAATTCGCATAAAATCAGCCTGCGCGCGTTAAAATTTAATCAATAATGTAATTTGATAAGATTTGTCGCGATAAAATACTCTTATTATCATGCTTATCTTTAAAATTTACTCCATTGCGCCGCTCTAATTAAGGCTAATTTATTAGGATTTGATAAATCACGAAGGCCCAGTCTCTGCCGCCGCATCTATTAATGCAATAGCAGATAAATTTCACACCCTCTTATCGATAGTGCAACTACGCAAAAAAAGCGTATTAATACCGCGAAATTTATTGAATTCTTGAAATTTTTGATCTTTAAAATACTGCAAGACGGCTAAATCGTAAAAATTTCATATTATTTGGATTGTTCATACTATTTGAATTGATTGTTAAAAAGTAGATTCGGGAGCATAACCCCCGAATCTACGGATAAGATTAAATTCTTAGAATTTAATCGGATGGTGGTGGAAGTCGTCGTAAACGACTTTATTGGTTTGAAATTTAATGCGCTTAAGCTCGCGGATACGCAAAAATTCCTCTTCGTCGATCTTTTTGATCTGAATCGCCGCTTTAAACGTAGGCGTTTTAGCGATGAGATCCCAGCCGCCGCTGGTTAGCTCGTTGCAGCAGCTTTCCCAATAGTGATAAGACATCTGAATGATACCATCCATTATACACTCGGTGATATCCGCCTTGATCGCGATATAGCCGTAGCGGCTCCACGCGACGATGAAATCGCCCTGTGAAATTCCATATCGCTCGGCGAGTTTCGGATTCATTTCCGCAATCGGTCCTATCGCGTCGCCGCCCTGCTCGACGGTCTTAGAGCGCCTAGTCATCGCACCTCCTGCGTACTCGTAAACCTTACGCGTAGTTAGAAGCTGGATTGGGAACTCCTCGTCGGTCTTCTCGTCCACGGAGCCCGCCATTACAGGATAATCTTTCGGCATATTCATACGCTTTGCGAATTCCTCTTTGGCGCTTTCGATCTTGCTCTTATCATCCACGAATAGAACCGGGACGAAATTTCCTTTACCGTCCGGGGTAAAGAATTTTTTATCAAGGTACAATGCAGGTCCGCCCATAGAATTCTCATCAGGGCACGGCCAGTGAAGTCCGTGGTATTTTTTGATGCGGTAATAGCTCATTCCGCCGTAGTTGTGCGGAGCTACCCTGCGCACCTCTTCCCAAATCTGCTCTGGAGATTGGAATGTGAAATAATCTCCTAGACCTAAACGTCTGGCAAGCTCGCAGATGATAGCCCAGTCTTGTCTAGCTTGTCCCGGAGGGGCAACTACAATCTCGCTATGCTGTACGCGGCGCTCGGCGTTAGCATAAGTGCCCTCCTTCTCGCCGCTGCAAGCCCCGGGGAGCACGACATCTGCTTTGCGGCTAGTCTCGGTTAAGAAAATATCTTGGATCACATACATCTCTACCTGCGAAATCGCGCGCAAGAAGTGGTTTGCGTTCGGATCGGTCATAACCGGGTTTTCGCCCATCGTCCAGAAGAATTTTACCCTACCATCAAGAATTGCGTCAGGAACTTCAGTTTTATGAATGCCGATCTTGCCGTTTAGATGACCTTTTGGTAAATTCCACTGGCGCTCGAACCAATCACGGGCACTCTCGTCGGTTACGGCTTTGTAGCCGGTAAAGACGTTAGGAAGCATTCCCATATCGCAGCAGCCTTGAACATTTTCTTGTCCGCGGATCGGTAGATCGCCGCTTCCGAGCTCGCCCACATTGCCCGTTACGAGCATTAAATTTGAAATATCACAAACCGCACCCACGCCGTGGTTGAAGTGAGTTACACCCATGCCGTGCGTGATAACCGCAGGTCGCGTGGTAGCGTAAATTCTAGCCGCTTTTCTAATATCCTCGGCATTTAGCCTAGTGTATTTGGCTACGGCTTCAGGCGAATAATCCTTAACCGCCTCTTTTACATATTCAAAACCCTTGGTGTATTTCTCAACGAATTCGTGATTTACCAAATCCTCGTCGATAATAGCATGGATTAAAGCGTTGATGACCGGGATATTGTGCTCCGGCTCAAGCTGGAGGTGGATATCTGCGCGATTTGCAAATTCCGTCTTAACCGGGTCAATTACGATGAGTTTGGCGCCTCTATTTAACGCTCTTTGAACGTGCATAGCTACGATCGGGTGACCATTTTCAGGGTTTGAGCCGATCATCATAATGCAGTTGCTGTGAGTTCCGATCTCCGTGAAGCTATTTGTAGCCGCTCCGTTACCGATTGTTTTGGCAAGACCTGCCACAGTCGGAGCGTGTCAAATGCGCGCGCAGTGATCGATATTATTCGTGCCTAAAATTCTAAGTAGCTTCTGCGCTACGTAGTTATCCTCATGCGTACAGCGTGCGGAATAGTTTCCGGCTATCGCGTCGGCGCCGTATTTTTCTTTAACCTCGAGCATCTTTTTAGCAACTAAATCAAGAGCTTCGTCTCAGCTAGCCTCGACCAAATCGCCGTCTTTACTAAATTTGCCATTCTTTTTACGAATTAGCGGAGTAGTAAGTCTATCTCTAGAGCCTACGTAATTCCATCCGTAATAACCTTTCAAACATAAACAACCTTGATTTACGGGGTTGTCGCTTACGCCGGTTGCGGATTTGATATAATTGTCTTCCGCAGTCAGCTCGATTTGACAGCCTGTGCCACAATAAGGGCATATGACCTTGCCTTTATTCGCCATATTTTCTCCTTTCGAAAATACTAAACATGCAAAATTACCATATATGCAATTTCGGCACAATTATATAAATTCTTACCTAAAATAAAATTGAAATTTTGCCTTAAGCTAAAAGAATTTTTTCAATTATAATTAGGAGTAAGTTGGGGTAATTTCAGTAGCAATTTAAATTTTAAAATATACTTTAGTACTGATATACTAGACTTTTAAAGCAAATAATCAACGGACCGGTTTAAAAAAGAAATTAGTTTTTAAATTTAAGCTTTTAAAGCAAATTTATCAAATAAATTCCAAATATCGTCAGATAAATGACGGAATTTTTTTACGGACTTAAATATAATTACACCAAAATTTTTAGTAAAAAATTTTTTCCCTATTAAGACTTTCTTTTAATTATAAATGCATTATCTGCTTTTTCAAAATTTACTTTAGGATAATAATTCATAGCAGGGATTGCTGAAAGTAATATTAATGCTACTTTTTCTCCTATATGCTCTCTCACTTTTTCTATGAGCATTTTTCCAATACCTTGTTTTTGATAATCTTTTTTTACTGCTAAATCTGAAAGATAACAACAGTAGCTAAAATCTGTAACACATCTTACAAGTCCTATAAGTTGCCCATTATCATAGGCAAAATAAATAAGATTTGCATTTTCAAACATAGATTTTATACGTTCTTTTTCTTTTGTAGGTCTTACTATACCTGAACTTTCAAATACTTCAATTATTTTTTCTACATCAAAACTTTTTGCAATTTCATAAGTTATCATAAATTCTCCTTTTTTTCTTACATCCTATTAGTTTTCTTTTAGCATTAAAAATATTTAATTTTATATTATTTTTTTATTGGTTATTATATAATAAGTATCCTAAAATTTCAATATTTTTAATTTATTTTATAGATTTTTATTAAAAAAAATGTTAATATTCAAATGTAATAATTAAATTTTATCAAGGAGGAAAATTTTTTATGGAAAATT
>NZ_CALEDC010000051.1 GCF_937949835.1 uncultured Campylobacter sp. | reverse complement strand
AAATTCAGGCGCCGAAATTTCAAATTCTCAAAATTTTGAAGACGCGGTAAATTTCACTAGCGGCGAGACCCGCGTCGAAAACGGCGATAGCCGCGCCCTGCACGACGAAACCGCCGCCGAGCGTACCGCAAGCTCCGCCGATATAAATTTTACTCGCAGCTCAAATTTAGATGCCGAGTACGGGACAACCGCCGCTGGTGAGCGCGACGTAAATTCCACCGAGAGCAGTCGCAACGAAACCTCTGCTTACGACGCAACCGCTTTAGGATATGCTGCCGATAAATTTAATATGAATGGCAGCGCGATTTACGGCGAGTTACACAGCGGCATAAACGACAAAGCTAGCGATAGGTCGCAAGGCGACATAGGCGCGCGTTGCGATGACTTAAAAAGCGTAGCGAGCAGCAACTTGGGCAGCGGCGTAGATCGTAGCAATCATAGCGATGGCACAGATAGCGGCAATCGTGGCGGCGATGTAGATAGCAGCGAGCGGAGCGACGGTATGAGCGATTTTGGGGGTGGGATTGGCGGCACGCGCGGCGGATCAAAGGATGATTTCGACGGCGCGGGCGGCAGCACGGACGATTGGGATGATGAGCGCAAAAGAGGCGAAGTTCGGAGCAATTTTGCGGGAGCGTTTTTCTCTCCGTTTAAAATTCTATCCTACGCGGCGCTCGTGGCGGCGATCTACCTGCTTGCCAAGCTGTCCTTGCTAAACCCGCTAGCGATTATCTTGGGCGTTGCGATCATTCCTCTGGGCACGATGATCGTTGCCTTCGCTGACAAAGACGCGCGCTAAACTCAAACGGCACGAGCAGACGCTTTAAATTTTAAAATTTAGCTTGGGTGGGATTGAGCGCAGATCGGCACAGGATAAAATCGCGGCGATGCCCGCTACCGCGTGCGGCGCCACTGACACCGCGCGTTCGGCACGTACCTGGGCGCGCTAAATTTATAAAATTTGCGCCGCGCATCTTTGAGCTTCTGCGTAAATTCAGATCAACGCGGCGAGCCGTAGAAATTCTACGCAGCCTCTAAGCGCATAAATTTCGGAACTAAATTTTACCGCCGCAGATTGCAAATACGGCGCGAAATCCTTATCTATATTTAATTAAATTTTAGCTACCATTATGCAAAATTTGAGGAAAAATTATGAATTACGATACCTTGAAAAAAATCTTTTTTCGATTTGATCCCGAAACCGCTCATAAGATCGCAGAATTTGGACTTCGCGCGCTCTATGCGACTCCGGGCGGGCTTGAGGCATTGGCAAAATTCGGCGTTTATAAAGATGAAATTTTAACTCAAAATATATGGAATTTAAGCTTCGATAACCCCGTGGGTATCGCGGGTGGCTTCGACAAAAACGCGACGATGATCGCGCCTCTGGCGGCTCTTGGCTTCGGACACATCGATTTTGGCACCTTTACGCCGCGCCCTCAAAGCGGAAACGAAAAGCCGCGACTTTTTCGCCTCGTTAGCGAGCAGAGCATTCAGAATGCGATGGGCTTTAACAACGAAGGTGCCGATATTATCGAGCATCGCGTGCGAAAAATTTATCCTTTTGTAATCCCGATCGCCGCAAATATCGGCAAAAACAAAGCCACTCCGAACGAGGACGCGCTAAGCGATTACGAAGCCTTGGGCCGTAAATTTAACGGGCTGTGCGATTTTTTCATCATCAACGTAAGCTCGCCGAACACTCCAAATCTGCGCGCTTTGCAAGAAAACAGCTTCATAAGCGAGCTGATCGGAGCGATGAAAAAAATCACGAACAGGCCGCTCGTCTTAAAGCTGGCGCCCGATATGAGCGCGGATCAGGCGATCGCGCTGTGCGAGTGCGCGGTGCAAAGCGGCGCAAGCGGCATCATCATAAACAACACGAGCGTCGATTATTCGCTAAGCCCCAACGCCAGGGACTTCGGCGGCCTAAGCGGCAGACTGATCACCGAAAAATCGCGAAAGCTTTTCGCGCAGGTCGCTCGCGAGCTCTTCGGCCGCACGATCCTAATCAGCTGCGGCGGCATAGACAGCGCGCAGGAGGCCTACGAGCGCATCAAATCGGGCGCGAGCCTGGTTCAAATTTTTACCGCCTTTATCTTCAAAGGCCCGTTCGTCGCAAAATCGATCAACGAGGGGCTGGCGGAGCTTTTGCGCGCAGACGGCTTCAATAACATAAGCGAAGCGGTCGGGGCAAATTTAAAAGATCGCGCGGGCGAAGGATACGGCGTTATAGGCGATCAGACCGAAAATCGCGGCGGCGGCGCGGATTTGCGCGCTTGCGAAGACAAAGAGGCGAATGCCAAAACGGATAAAATTTCGAGCACGAGCAAAAGCGAGGAGGCGAGCGAAATTTCAAACGTGCCCGAAAGCAAGGATGCGGACAGAATTTCAAACGACGGCAAAAGCGAAATATCGGGCACCCAAGCTGATAAAATTCCCGCAGTTCAAACAAGCTCAATCTCCGAAACGGATGAAAATTCTAGCGCTTCGACAAATTTAAACGCCTTGGTAAGCGCAGATACCGCGACGGATCTAAGCTCGGCCGAGCAAAGCGGTGCGGAGAGCGAAAATTCAGAGATTAAAAGTGGCGCGAATAATAAAAATTCCGAGGTTAAAAACATAAAACGAAGCAGCGCAAAAGGTGAAAATTTAGAGGATAAAAGTACAAAGCAAGGCGGTGCGGATCGAAAGTCGGATAAAATTTCAAAAGGCGTGTCTAAAGGCGGCGCAGAGCAAAAGCAAAGTCAAATTTCAAAAGTCGACGTAAGCTCCAAGCGCGGTAAAATTTCAAAGGATGCCTCGCAGAATGACGCTTCGCAGAAAGATGACGCACAGAATGACGCCTTGCATAAGGACGCCGTGCAGGATAATATCTCACAGAAGGACGCTACGCAAAAAGACGCCTTACAGAAGGATGCCTCGCAGCAAAAGGGCGCCGAAGCAAAAAATCTCTCGAAAAGCAGCATAAAGAGCGAGAATTTAGAGGCTAAAAGCACAAAGCAAAGCGACACGGCAAGTAAAACCGCATCTAAAAATAAAACCGCAACTAAAGCCGCGCCAAAAAACGACACAGAAAGCAAAAATTCTAAAACTAAAGCCGCGCCAAAAAATAGTGGGGAAAGCAAAAGTTCAAATAGCAAAAACGTAAAGCAAAGCGGCGCCAAAACTAAAAATGCCGAGGCTAAAGAGACCAGAGAGGTTAAAGAAGCGAGCGGCGCCCAAGACGCGGAGCAAAACTCAAGCAAAAAACGAAAGGCGAAAAAAGATTAATGTTTCCGAAATTTAAGAAAATCACGCTGCAAAACGGGCTTCAAATTTATCACATCCCGATGAATAAAGGCAGCGGCGTCATCAGCGTGGACGTGTTTTACAACGTCGGCTCGCGCGACGAGGTGATGGGCAAAAGCGGCATCGCGCACATGCTGGAGCATCTAAATTTTAAATCCACGAAAAATCGCAAGGCAGGCGAGTTCGATGCGATCGTAAAGGGTTTCGGCGGCGTGAACAACGCAAGCACGGGCTTTGATTACACGCACTACTTCATCAAGTGCGCGAGCTCAAATTTAGAGGTCTGCTTGGATCTTTACGCCGACATCATGCAAAACTTGAGCCTCAAAGACAAAGAATTTCAGCCCGAGCGCAAGGTCGTACTCGAGGAGCGGCTGTGGCGCACCGATAACGATCCGTTCGGATATCTATTTTTCAGGCTCTACAACGCCGCGTTTTTGTACCACCCGTACCACTGGACGCCGATCGGCTTTCGCAAGGATATCGAAAACTGGAGTATCAAAGATATCAAGGAATTTCACGCTAAATTTTATCAGCCGCAAAACGCCGTGCTGCTGATCACCGGCGACATCGGCGAAAAGGCGGCGTTTGATGCGGCAAAAAAACACTTCGCGCCCGTAAAAAACAAAAGCGAAATTCCGTGCCTTCACTGCACCGAGCCTGCGCAAGACGGCGAGAAGCTTAGCATTATTTACAAAAACAGCGAGGCGCAGATCGTTGCAGTCGCCTTTAAAATTCCGCCGTTTAACCACCCTGACGCCGCGGCGATCAAAGCGATGGATATATATCTTAGCGGCGGCAAGAGCTCGCTTTTGCAGCGCGTGCTGGTCGATGAGAAAAAGCTCGCCAATCAGATCAACATCTACGATATGAGCGGTAAGGATGAGAATTTATTTATAGTCTTTGCCGTTTGCAACCAAGGCGTAAGCGGCGAGGCGCTAAGAGATGAAATTTTAGCGCTGATCGAAAAAGCCAAAAAAGCTAAAATAAGCGACGATGATATGCTAAAGATCAAAAACACCCTAAGCAGCGATCTGATCTACTCCCTCGACAGCGCTAGCAAGGTAGCGCAGATGTACGGCAGCTACATCGTCCGCGGCGATCTGGACGCGCTATTTAGGCTGGAGCGCGAGATCAAAAGTCTAGATAAAAACGCGGTTAAAAAAGCGATGAAAACCTATCTAAGCCTTAAAAGATCCACAAGCATTATCTTACGAAAGGAAAACGATGAATAAAAATGTCATAATCGGCTCTATGACGGCGCTGATCACGCCTTTTAAAGAGGGCAAACTCGACGAGCAGACCTACGCCAAGCTCATCAAAAGACAGATCGCAAACGGCATAAGCGCGGTCGTACCCGTCGGTACCACGGGCGAGAGCGCGACGCTGACGCACGACGAGCACCGCGTCTGTATCGAGATCGCCGTAGATGCGTGCAAGGGCACGGACGTCAAGGTGCTAGCGGGCGCGGGCAGCAACGCAACTCACGAAGCGATCGGGCTAGCGCAGTTTGCGCAGGCTCACGGCGCGGATGGAATTTTATCCGTAGCGCCCTACTACAATAAACCCACCCAAAAGGGGCTGTATCTGCACTACAAGGCGATCGCAAGCTCGGTAGATCTGCCGGTACTGCTATACAACGTGCCAGGGCGCACTGGCTGCGACATAGCCGCAGATACGATCATCAAGCTTTTTAACGACTGTGAGAACATCTACGGCGTCAAAGAAGCTAGCGGCAGCATCGATAAATGCGTCGATCTGCTCGCGCACGAGCCGCGCCTTAGCGTGCTTAGCGGCGAGGATGCGATCAACTATCCGATCCTAAGTAACGGCGGCAAGGGCGTGATCTCCGTCACCGCAAATTTACTGCCCGATTACACGGCGAGACTAACGAAATTTGCGTTGCAAAATGAGTTTTTAAAAGCCAAGCAGATCAACGACGATCTCTACGCGATCAATAAAATTTTATTCTGCGAGAGCAATCCGATCCCGATCAAAGCGGCGATGTATATCGCGGGCCTCGCGCCGAGCTTAGAGTACCGCTTGCCGCTTTGCGAGCCGAGCGCGGAAAACCTCAAAAAAATAGAAAACGTAATGAAACAATACACTATCAAAGGATTTTAATTGACGAACGAATTTAAAGGAAAAACGCTAGTTATCAGCGGCGGCACGAGAGGCATAGGCAGGGCGATAGTTTTGGAATTTGCAACTGCGGGGGCAAATATCGCTTTTACGTATAATTCCAACGAGGAGCTGGCGACTTCGCAAGCAGCCGAGCTTGAGAAGGCTTACGGCATCAAGGCGCGCGCTTATGCGCTCAATATCTTAGAGCCAGAGACCTACAAGGAGCTCTTTGCTAAGATCGACGAAGATTTTGCGCGAGTGGATTTTTTCATCTCAAACGCCATCATCTCGGGTCGCGCGGTCGCGGGCGGATACACTAAATTTATGAGGCTAAAGCCGCGCGGCATCAACAATATCTTTACCGCGACCGTAAATGCCTTCGTCGTGGGCGCGCAAGAAGCCGCAAAACGCATGGAGGTGGTAGGCGGCGGCTCGATCATCTCGCTTAGCTCCACTGGAAATTTAGTCTATATCGAAAACTACGCGGGTCACGGCACGGCAAAAGCCGCCGTCGAAGCGATGGCGCGCTACGCCGCGACCGAGCTTGGAGCGAAAAACATCCGTGTAAACGTAGTAAGCGGCGGCCCGATCGAGACGGACGCGCTTAGGGCCTTTACCAACTACGAAGAGGTGCGCGACAAGACCGCCGAGCTTAGCCCGCTAGGACGCATGGGGCAGCCGGAGGATCTGGCGGGAGCATGTTTATTTCTATGCTCGAGCAAGGCTAGCTGGGTGACGGGGCACACCTTCATCGTCGACGGCGGAACGACCTTTAAATAATGCTAAATTTACCCAATATTTTAGCGAGCTTTCGCGTTGCGCTGGCGCCGCTGTTTTTTTGGCTGATCCTACTAGCCGGCCATGCGAACGGCGGCATGGTAGGCTCAGTGCACGTCAGCTGGATCGATTATTTTGCCGCGCTCGTCTTCGTCATCGCCTCCGTCACGGACTTTTTCGACGGATACATCGCGCGCTCTTGGAACCAAAAGACCAAGCTAGGCGCCATCATCGATCCGCTTGCTGATAAGATGCTGACGCTTGCGGGCTTTTTGGGGCTTATGTTTATCGGGCGCGCCAGTCCGTGGGCGATCTACCTAATCCTAATCCGCGAGTTTTTCATCACTGGCCTTCGCGTGGCGATGGCGGGCGACGGCGTAGAGGTCGCCGCATCGATGGCGGGCAAGGTAAAGACGGTCTTTCAGATGATCGCTATCGGCTGGCTAACGATGCAGTGGCCCTATGCAAACGCCCTACTCTGGATCGCGGTTGCGCTGACGCTATATTCGGGCTTTGAATACGTCGCGGCGTATGCTAAGGCTACGAAAAAAGGCTAAATTTAGACTAGATATGGCTTTTATACTTGAAGAGAAAATCGGCGAAGAAAATGCAAGAAAGTATAAGCTCAATAAGGTAGAAAAAGATATTAGAAATAAAATTTATAAAAAGCGATTGCCTTTTAGATGTTATCCTGAAATTTCTATAGAATTAAGCTGGCGCATAGATAGAGAGCTTGGCGCATTGCTCATAAACTACGGGAGGTTTAGCGGCTTTTGGGATCATTGTAATTTAGATTTTAACGTATATAGATTGTATTATCAAGGCAAAATGTTTGATACAGTCATTACTTACGGCGCTTGGTTCGGCGATTTTAGGATGATAAATGGACAGAAGCGACGTATTCATAAAATTTATGCACTAGAACCGAAAAACAGCGGCAAGCTCAGTCAAAGTGATATTTTTAAAATTTTACAAGACGCCCTTAACGCCGAAAATGAAAATGTTTTGCTAATAGACGCCCTGGATTACAACATTGATTATGTAGGTGGATTTTTAATTGACGGATACCGCTTTGAGGATAACTTAGGACAAATCATAAATCCATTTAGAGATCAACACGGTCTAGCTAGCTTAAGCCGAGATGAGATAGATAGTCTGTGGTGTATCTCAAAGGAGCTAAACGAGATTTTTCTTATAAAAGTGGGCTCGGACGGTAGCAATGATCTTTTTACGCTTACCCATTACAATCACGGTTATTACGAATACCACGCAAATATAGTGCTAAAGCAAATTTCCAACAAAACCGTAGATGGAGTAAATGAAATCAGCTACAAGATAAAGAAAATAGAAATTTTAGGCGATCGCAGCGCCGCGCCAACGCAAGGCAAAATAAAACGACTAATACGCCAAATGTTTAGATCCACTTGCGAAAGTGGCTTAGAGGGCTTTAGTCCAAATTTAATAGATGAAAAATTTAAACTAAGCTTGGTTAAATGACCGACCAAAACTAAAAATAAATTTAAAAGTAATATAATTTTTCTCATAAAATTCTCCCTATTCTTCATTTTAATAATCTTCATCTAAAAATTCCTCTTCAGAAACTGTTGGCACTCCCAAAGTGCTTCCATAAACTTCTACTAAATCTTCATCTACAATTTTAGCACCTTGTTCTTTTATATTTTTTGAAGTTATAGGTAGAATGAATCCATCTGGTAAATTTTTGTAAGCTGTTCCACGCATTTGCATGTGCATTCTTAGTATATTATTATCTGAATTATATTTTGCTTGAGCAAGAGCTGTAACAGGAATAAAAAATAATTTTTTTCTAATATCATAATTAGTATCCACATATATATAGTCAAACAAAACTGTAACATTCCTTACAACTTTATCATCCACTCTACATAAAGCGGCTCTAAAAGTTGTTGTTCCAGTATATTCATCAACTTTATCAACTTTTGCTTTCCCAATTCCTAAACAATAACCTTTCATACTATAATCATCATCTTTAATATTAAACGAACTATTAGCCTGTGCCATAAAAGTTAATATAAAAATCCCTAACAAAATAAATTTTTTCATCCCAAATCTCTCCTTTAAATTTTTAAAATTATTCTTAATTTCTCTCTCAAATTTTAATCTATCGCATGAAATTCCATTGTTAAAGGATCTTTTCCGATTTTTTCAGCCCACTGCATTGAATCTGTTTTTAATTTGCCTGTTTTCTTATTTACTTGATAACTAAATAATCGTGGTGCTACACTTGGATCTCCACCACATTTTTCATTATCACTGCGAATATCAAAATAATAATAATTTTCATCTTGTCCAGTATCTAAAGTCATTATACAGTTAACATCAGCTAAATCATGTTTAATGATAGATTTT
>NZ_CALEDC010000050.1 GCF_937949835.1 uncultured Campylobacter sp. | reverse complement strand
AGCGAGGCGTGCCAGCTGGTGCTTCAAGCGGCCTCCATCGCGCAGGGCGGCGAGCTTTTCGTGCTGGATATGGGCGAGCCCGTAAAGATTGCCGATCTTGCCAAGCGAATGCTGCAGCTTGCCGGCAAGGAGGAGCTTGGCATTAAATTTGTAGGTCTGCGTCCCGGCGAGAAGCTTTACGAGGAGCTTTTGATCGACGAAAACGACAAGAGCACGAAGTATCAATCCATCTTTGTAACCCACTCTGCAAAATACGACTTGCAGGAGCTAAGCTCGCAGATCGAGGAGCTTTCGGAGTGCGAGGACGCGCAGGTCGCGGATAAGCTAAAGCGTATCGTGCCCGAGTTTTCGCACCGATTGAATGATATGAAGGGCACGGCTTGATCGGTATCGTGGATTACGGCGCGGGCAATATCCAAAGCGTGATGAACGCGCTTAGCTTTTGCGGCGCTAAATTTTGCCTCGCGCGCAGCCCCGAGGAGCTTTTGAGCTGCGATAAGGCTCTACTTCCAGGCGTGGGCGCATTCGGCGAGGCGATGGATAGGCTTCGCGCAAGCGGTATGGACGCCGCGATTAAAGAATTCGTCGCGAGCGGCAGATATTTTTTAGGCATCTGCCTAGGGATGCAGCTTCTGTTCGAGCAAAGCGAGGAATTTGGCGCGCGCAGCGGGCTTGAAATTTTGCCCGGTCGCGTCGTGAAATTTGACAAAACGAAATTTAATATTCGGGGGGCGGAATCTGGGTCCGAGGATATTAAATTTAGATCGGGCGGGGCGGAATTTAATCCAGACGGGGCAGAGCCTAGCGAGCGCTGCGGGCAAAATTCCACTTGCGCCGAAAGTCTAAAGATCCCGCACGTCGGCTGGAACAGCGCGCATTTTATCAAGCGCTCGCCGATAAATGCGGGCCTAGGCGAGTTTGAGTATCTGTATTTCGTGCACTCCTACCACGTCCTTTGCGCGCGCGAGATCACGCTTGCGACCACGTTTTACGGCTATGAGTTTGCAAGCGCGATCTGGCGCGAAAACGTATTCGCCTTTCAGCCGCATCCCGAAAAAAGCCACGATGCTGGCATAAAAATCATTAAAAATTTTACGGAGCTGTGATGGAGATTTTCCCTGCGATCGATCTGAAACAAGGATGCGCCGTGCGCCTTAGCAAGGGCGAGATGCAAAGCGCAAAAATTTATTCCAAAGACCCCTGCGAGCTAGCCAAAAAATTTGAAGATCTCGGCGCTAAATGGCTGCATCTGGTTGATCTCGACGGCGCGTTTGCGGGCGAGGCGGTAAATTTCAAAGCGATCGAGCGGATCGTAAAAAGCACGCGCCTGCGCGTAGAAGTGGGCGGCGGCATCCGCGACGAAGCGCGCATAAAGCAGTATTTGAGCTTAGGCGTCGATAGATTTATCCTAGGTTCGGCGGCGCTTAAAAACCCGGATTTCGTAAGGGGGATGGCGAAGCTTTACCGCATCGTCGTGGGCATAGACGCAAAAGAGGGGCTCGTAGCGACCGAGGGCTGGGCGGAGCTAAGCCGCGTAAAAGCGACCGATTTGGCGCAAGACTACGCGGACGCGGGCGTTTGCGCGAT
>NZ_CALEDC010000049.1 GCF_937949835.1 uncultured Campylobacter sp. | reverse complement strand
GGCGACGGATGGCTCTATATCGTCATAATCAAGCTTGTCTGCGCCTATTAAATTTACCTTATTGATGATGATATTTTCGCCGCGATTTACCTCGATCGTTAGCAAGATGACCGATTTATCGTCGTTTATCGGCTTTGGATAAAATTCCACCACGGTGTCGAAAAAGCCCTTGACTTCGTAGTATTGCTTGATGCGGGTCTCCGCTTTTTTAGCCGCCACCTCATCGTAAACCTGACCCGGACGCAAACCGATGAGCTCATTGATCTTGTCGCGATCATTGGTAACTACGTTTTTGATCTCGACCTTGGCGATGGTCGGCTTTTCGGTTACATTGATCGTGACCGCGCCGCCTTGTTCGCTGATATAAACGTCGCTGAAATAGCCCTGCTCAAATAGCTTCGAGATCGCAGCATTGGTGTTTTCGCCGTTAAGCTCATCGCCTACCTTAAGCCCTGAAATTTGCTGTGCGACCTGCGGAGAGAGATGTCTAAGACCTTCAAATTTAATGGATTTGATCTGTGCGGCGCACGCCACGGAAATCCCGCCTACTAAGAGTAAAAAAACGCTTTTTTTCATAAAATTTTACCTAAAAACGAAAATAATTTGCGTATAATACCACATTAAAATTAAAACTTGCATATATCAAAAAGGAATTTTATGAAGATAGGAATTATCGGCTTGGGTCTCATCGGAGGCTCTTTAGGGCTGTGTCTAAAGAGCACCAAAATCATCAGCGCCGTCTACGGCTGCGACATCAGCCGTGAAAATGAAAAAGAGGCTCTGCGACTCGGGCTCGTGCATGAAATTTTAAGTCTGGAGCAGATGAAGCAAAGCTGCGACGCGATCTTTCTCGCAATCCCCGTGGAGGCAATTATTGAGACGTTGCAAAAACTAAACGACTGCAGAAGTGAAACGACGATCATTGATCTGGGAAGCACGAAATTTAAAATTTTGCAAAACTGCCCGCCGCAGATCAGACGAAATTTCATCGCAGCTCACCCGATGGCGGGCACTGAAAATTCCGGCCCGCAAGCGGCGTTTAAAGAGCTTTTAAACGGTGCAGTAGTCGTCATCTGCGACGATCACGGCGCAGACGAAGTGCATATCAAACGAGCGGTCGAAATTTTTTCGTTCGCGGGGATGAAGATCGTATTTATGGACGCAAAAAGCCACGATCACCACGTGGCGCTCATCTCGCACCTGCCGCATGCGATCAGCTACTCGCTCGTAAATAGCGTGCTAAAAGAGGAAAATCGCCGCAATATTATAAATTTAGCCGGCGGTAGCTTTTCGGGCATGAGCCGTATCGCCAAAAGCTCGCCGCAGATGTGGGTCGATATTTTTAAGCAAAACCGCACGAACCTACTGGGCGCGATCGACGCTTTTAAAAACGAGCTTGATCTTTGCGTGCAGATGATTCGTGACGAGCGCTGGGATGAGCTTGAGGCGTGGATGTATGAAGCACGCAAGCTAAGGGATATTATTTAAAATTTACCCGTACGGCTAGGCTGCGCGACGAGCGCGGCAAAAACTCGCCTTTAAATTCTAAATTTCGCCTTCAAATAGCCTACGCAAATTTAAATTTTAATCCGCGCTATCCCGATACAAACTCAAAAATCTATGCATTCTTGCGTAAAAATTTTCTTTGAGGGGAACTCAAGCGCGCAAAGTCTCGCCTTCTCGCCCCAGTGCTTTTTATAAACACAGCCCAGATCGATATTTGCGCTAAATTCCGTAATGACGGGCTTTTTCACCGGCGTGTGCCCGTAGACGTTAAAAATTCCATCATTCGAGCTATCGTCTCCGCGCCCGCTTAGCACGTGAGCTGCGAAGCTTTTCGCGCGCTCTGCATCGTGTCTGAGCCGCCACATACGCCCTACCGCGGAGTGCGATACGACGAGGGCGCGACCGCTTTCATCACGCAAATCATACTCCAGGTAAATCGGCAGCCGCGAGACAAACCGCAGATGCTCCTTGCATTGCCTCGCGCCTCCATGGCGATAATACGACGCCAGCGTCGCCTCTCCGCCGTTATTAAATAGCCAGCTTTCATCCAAGCTAAAAAATGCGTAAGGGTCGTTTGAGCTCGTAAATTTGCCCGTCTTTGCGCACCTTAGGGCAGTTTTTGCGTTGCTTACAAAGCGCTTTTCGTGGTTGCCCATCACCGCGTCGTATCCGCGAGCACGCACAAATTCAACTACATCCGCGCTCGCAGGGCCTCGGTCGATCAGATCGCCCACGAAGCAAATTTTACTATCAAATTTATGCGGCAGCTGCTCTATTAACGCCAAAAGCGATCTGTAGCAGCCGTGTACGTCGCCGATGATGTAGATATTTTGCATAATTTCTCCTTAAATTTTAACGCCCTCGCCTTTTAACGCGCGGGCTGTGATTATAGGCGGCAGGCGAGAATTTCGCGGCAAAGCTCTGCGCGAAATTTTAAAATTTCGCGCGCTAGGACTTGGGCGGATAAATCTGCTTTAAGACCTCTCTTACGATGATCATAAAAAGAAGGATAAATATTAATGCGCTAAGCAATGAGGAATAAAACGTGGCAAGATGCAAATCTGAAACAATCAACGCCACAATCATCATCCCTAAAAATGGCGATAGTATCCAAATCGCCACGATCGGCAAAAACAGATTGACGAAAAAATTCACAAGCCTATCAAAATCCTTTAGCTTTTTGGCAAGCACCGCACAAACCCCGCAGGAAAATATCCACAAAAATAGGAAATATGCGAATTTTTTCTGCAGCCATTCTAGGGGGTCGTCATCCCAGACGCTAGATGTGTCAAAAATCTGCCCTATAAAAAAACCCATTAAACTTGAAATGCACATCAAGCAAAAACCCATCGAAAACGCGCAGGCTATAATTTTTAAAATAATCATCAAAGCTCCTAAAATTCTAAATTTAGCTAAAGAATTCCTCGATCAGCCGAGTCATTTCGCTCTCGGCGGCGACGTGGTTGATCTGCTCGCGAAAGCTTGCGGCGTTTTCGCGCCCCTTGGAGTATTCGTGCAGATGCTTGCGAAATATCGCTACGCCGCGCACGCCGTAATGGCTTAGCATTTGAGCGAAATGATAGAGCACGACCTCCCTTTTTAGCGCGTCGCTTGCCCGCTCGCCCGTTTTAATCTCGCGAAAGATCCAGGGTCTGCCGATTACCGCGCGACCGATCATCAGCGCATCTGCACCGCTAAGATCTCGCACCGCTAGCGCATTGGCGGAGTCTATGTCGCCGTTTGCGATCACGGGGATTTGCAGCGCGCGTTTAGCTCTTGCGATCGCGCCGTAATCCACCGCCGCGCTGTATCCGCCCGCTCTGGTGCGTCCGTGAATCGCGATAAAATCGGCTCCTGCGCTTTGTACGGCGCGCGCGATATTTTCGATATCCACCGCACCGAAGCCCAGCCGCACCTTCGCGCTCGTAAATTTTTTATTCGAATACTTTTTGATCGTCCCAACTAGGCGCGATAGACGGGGCAGATC
>NZ_CALEDC010000048.1 GCF_937949835.1 uncultured Campylobacter sp. | reverse complement strand
CGAAGCTCGCATTTTACGCACTATGTCGTAGATCGCCTTGGTCGAGTTTATCTCGCGCGGATCGATTTTGGCGGTGTTGGCGTCAAGAAACTCGCACTTTGCGCCTAAATTTGAAAGTAGCTGAATTAGCGTGTGGATATCGGAAACTGCGGGTAAATTTTTAATTACGACTTCGTTTTTTGAAAGGATAGATAGAGCTATGAGCGGCAGTGTGGCGTTTTTTGCGCCGCTTATTTTGACGCTGCCGCTTAGTTTTTTGCCCCCGTTAATTCGTAGATAATGCATGATTTCTCCGTGTAAAATTTCGGCGATTATACAGAATTTAGCTTTAAAGTTACCATTTTGTTACCGCCAGGCGCTAAAATTACGCCCAAAATTAATCGTTACATAATTTTATAAGGATTTTTATATGAAACAACTAATTATTTGCGCTTTGGGTGCGTTTTTGCTGGTCGGTTGCTCCTCAAAAGCCCCGTCTGCCGGTAGCCAGCAAGCGTATGTCTTAAACGATCATGAAGAAGGAATAACTTCGGTGCCGGGAAGCGAGTTTAACCGCCCGCTAATCGCATCGGTGGACGATTACACCGGCACTCGCGCAGGAGGGGACTGCAGCGGATTTATCACCGTGCTAAATGATAAATACGATGATCTGTTTTTTAACTCAAAAGATCTGCCGAAATACTTCACAAACGGACGTAAATCCCAAGCAATATATAATTATTACAGCCGTAAAAATTTACTCAGCAATACGCCGCGAGTGGGGGATTTGGTATTTTTTCAAAACACCTTGCGCTCTAACAAAGGCAAGGTCAATAACGAAATCAGTCATATCGGTATCGTGCGCGAGATCTATGCCGACGGTCGCGTGAAATTCGTCCACAATACTCGTGGTAGAAATCAAGCAGACTTTGTAAATTTAAATAAGAAAAACGTCCATATAGCAGGGCAAAAGATGGAAAATAGCTACATCGTGCGCTGCGGCAAAGACCGCATAAGCTGCCTAGCATCGAACCGCTTCGCAGGGTATGGACGAGTAAATAACTAGAATTTTGAAAATTCTTTCGCCGTATTTTTTGAAAAATTTCTTATAACTTTTGGAATTTATTAGATTTTATGAAATTTCGTTAGACCTTTTAAAAATTCGCGGCGGTTTGATCTAGGCTCTAGGGTTTAAGCGAAATTTTACAGATAAAATTTCGCTTGTAATTCTAGCTGTGACCTAGCTTTGCAGAATTTATTAAATTCCTAAAATTCTAATCAAATTTTAGAATTTTATGGTTTTTAAACTCCTACAGCAAAAACTTATGAATAAAAACTCACTTTGATACTGTTATGACAAATCAAATTAGCATTTTTAACGCGTAGTTTTATATATAACAAGCATTTAAAATATTTACTCTAAAATTTATTTTGAAATTAATTTGAACTCAAATTTTTGTTATTCTTATTGGAATCATACATATAATTATACATAAAATTCTACGAAACAGCTTCATATAACTGAAATTTTATCGTTATTAATTTTAAAGCGTGCTTGCTTTTTGATTTACGTCAGATAAACTCTATAAATTCCAGTAAAGCTTTCAAAAAAAGATTTATGGTCTAAATTTTGTTACGAAAATTTTAGTTTAAAGCTTTATATCTAAATTTTAAATTTTAGCGCAGCTATTTGATAAAGTGCTTGCAATTAAAACTATTAGCGAATTTTAATGTTAGCACTTATCCATAAATTTATCTCGAACCTATAAAATTACACGACGCCTTTAATTTAATCAAAATTTCGCTACTATGCGTGAAAAATTTAAGGAGTTTCATGCAATCAGGCAAATTTACGCTCGCGATCATCGCGGCGAATATCCTATTTTTCGTGATTTCATTCGCATTGGAATATTTTTTCGACTTTAAGTCCTACCTATTTTTCGGGCTCAATCCATATTTTTTCGAGGGGATGCCGTGGCAGCTACTAAGTTCATTTTTTATGCACGGCGGAGTGATGCATCTAGTGATGAATATGGCAGTTTTGTATCAATTCGGTGGGATTTTAGAGCGAGCGTTCGGTGGGATAAAATTTACGCTACTTTACATCGTAGGCGGGCTGCTGAGTGGCGCTTTGTGTCTGATTTATATCCGTTATGCCATGAACATGGGAGAAATCGTCAATATCGTAGGCGCTAGCGGCGCTATTTGCGTGCTTTTAGGCGTGATTGCTTATTTTGATGAACGCAATGCGGGCGGGATTTTTGTCGCGATTTTGATAATGAGCTTTGCGCCGATGTTAATGGGCGTAAATGTGGCATGGTATGCACACATAGCGGGATTTGTGGTCGGTTATGGCTTTGGAATGATCCAGAAAAAATTTAGAATTTTATAGAATTTAACGCTAAATTATACATAAAATTTTATGAAAGGATGCAGATGAAGCGGATATATTTTATAAGACATGCCGAGGCGCAAAGTGGCAATGGAAGCGATTTTGAGCGGGCATTAAGCCGTGTGGGCGAACTTTGCGCAAATAAACTTGGAGAAAAGCTGCGTAGCTTGGGACTTGCGCCTGATTTGATTATTACAAGCTCGGCTATGCGCGCACTCTGTACGGCGCAAATTATCGCTAATGCGCTGGACGTGACAAAAAGGGTAGTGCCATTGCGAGAGTTATACGACGCAAGCTTATGGGATTTGGCAAAGTTTGTTCGCAGCTTGGATGAGAAACGATTTTTTGGGTGCAGTGTGAATGTTGAAAAATACAATGCGGTTGGTTTGAGTAGCGAAAAACATCGCGACGCAAACGCTGAAAATTCTGCTTTTAAGAGCGCTAAAATTCCCGCTAGCATTAGCGAAAATAATGCGATATCTTGCAACAATGTGGAAATTTCTAGCACAGATGTTATGCAAAATTTTAATGCAGCTAGCGCAGAATGCGTATTTATCGTTGGACATAATCCGGCAATAGGCGGAATTTGCTCGCTTTTAGGCGAGAAGGAAGTCGATAAATTTCCTCCTTGTTCGATTTGCGGCTTAGAATTTGACGTTCATAAATTCTCAGATATTACCGATCATAGCGGCAAAACGGTAATGCTACAGTGCCCTTAATTACGCTTTTAACGCTTCATAATTACAATCGGACGGCTCGTTGGTGCATTTAAGGCTACTTTTTGCCGAGCATTGTTATATACTCGCGAAATAAGACCATATGGCAAAATAGCAAATTGTTTTTGAGATAACTTTAAATTCTAAAAAATTTCCAATGATGTGGCTAGCCTTGAAAATCGCAGACTAAATGAGTCAAAAAACTAAATTTCATATTTTTAGATAATCGAGCGTTAGCGTTTTTGCTTGAAATTTCATTTGCTTTGAAAAATCTTAAGTTTAAATTTTTCGGACGAAAATTTCGTGCCAAAATTTTCTCAAAAACATAAATTTATTGAGAAGAATAAAATTTATTAAGTAAAATTTAATAGTAGCTGTGGTATCATTCCCTAAAAATTTTGATAGGGAATTAAAATGAGACAGTACGAAACTTACAGATGCGACAAATGCGGCGCGGAGGTCGAGGTGCAAAAAGTAGGCGGCGGCGCGCTTAGCTGCTGCGGCGAGCCGATGAAATGCATCACCGAGGATCTGACGCAGGTAAATTTGATGAAGGCGTTCGCAGGCGAGTCGCAAGCGCGCAATAAATACGATCTTTACGGCGATTTAGCCAAAGAGGCAGGCTTTCACGCAATTGCGCGACATTTTTATGAGGCCGCCGAAAATGAAAAATGGCACGCCAGAGCCGAGCTAAAGGCACATCATGCGGCTGCAGGTATTCCGCTTGATAAAATGGATAAAAATCTGCTCGACGCTGCCGCCGGCGAGCGCTACGAGCACGAGAGCATGTATCCGAGCTTCGCTAAAATCGCGACCGAAGAGGGTAAAAAAGAGGTTGCGCGCCTTTTTAACGCTATCGGCAAGGTCGAGCAGGAGCACGAGCGCGAATACAACGAGCTTCAAAAGATCCTGCTAGAGGAGGGCTTTTTCGAGAGTTTCGACGAGGAAGTTTGGGTGTGCGAGGTCTGCGGGCATGTTCATCGCGGAAAGAAAGCTCCTGGCGCCTGTCCGCTCTGCAAGGCTCCACGTGAGTATTTCAAAAAACAAAGGCTTGTTTAATTTTGATGCTTGCGGCACGGCGTTTTTGCGATAGCTTTTGAGGCCGTCGCAAATTTCGTTTATTGTCGCGAGTCGATCGCTTAAATCTTGGCTTAAAATTTTGCGCGAGATTTCGTCTTTTTGCTCCTTTTTGCCGCGGGACTCCGTGGCTAGACGAAATCTCGGGCTAAATTTATTTAGCCTAAACTCCTTTTCTTATCCCCCTAAGAAATGAAATCCTGCTCGCAAGAGCGGGATTTCTATCGTAAAATAAATCTAAAAATAGTCATGCCGATGATTTTATCTCTTTAAATTTTATTAGAAATTTCTATATGAT
>NZ_CALEDC010000047.1 GCF_937949835.1 uncultured Campylobacter sp. | reverse complement strand
TGTTTGCTTCCGACGCAAAACAGCACGTCTTGATTATGCAAAATTTCGCCGCTAAAGGTGCAGTCGGCTTCGTTAAAGCCGCGGAAAAAGCCCTTTTTGCTTAGGATTTGCCCCTTTTGCAGCTCGCTCGTTTTGGCGTCCAGACTTAGCGCGACGCGGTTTGGAGCCTGCGCTAGCGGCGTGTCCTCGTCGTGGATCTGCACGCTTTTGACGTTAAAAGCTTTGCCCAGATCGCAGTTATAAAGCTTCTCACCCTTTGAAATCGCGCCGTTAATGAGGCTGCCCGTTACGATGGTGCCGAGCCCCTTGAGCGAAAAGACGCGGTCGATGTAGTAGTGCACCACGCCGCCTCCTTGGCGCTGCGCGGGCTTGATATTGAAGAGATAGTTTTTCAGCTCGGCGATGCTTGCGGGATCTTTTATGCTGATAAAAAAGGTGTTTAAAATTTGCAAATTTTTAAATTTGCCGATGTATTCCCTGCACTGTGCCGCGACCTCTGCCTTGCGCGCGTCGTCAGCAAGATCGCACTTGCTGATACATAAGATCACGCTTTTTACCCCGAGCAGCGATAAAATTTGAATATGCTCGCGGCTTTGCGGCATCAGCCCGTCGTCTGCGGCGACTACTAACATCGCAGCGTCGAAGGCATACGCGCCGCTAATCATCGTCTTTACTAGATTTTCATGCCCAGGAACGTCGATGAAAGCGACGTTGGTATCCCCCGAGCGCAGATGCGAAAAGCTAAGATCGATCGTGATGCCGCGCTGCTTTTCGCTCGGCATTCGGTCCCCCTCAAAGCCGTTTAGCGCCTTGATTAACGCGGTCTTTCCGTGATCGATATGGCCTACGGTGCCGATGATTACGCTATTCATAAATTTCTCCGATCTTTTTTATTAAATCTTGCAAGTCGCTTTTTAAAATCGATCTGAAATCGAGCAAAAATTTATCATCCTCGATCCGCCCGATTATGCCCGCAGCGCGAAATTTTGCCTGCGTACTCTGTGGATCTGCGCCGTCAAGTATCGCAAGCGCGACGCTAGGGTAGGAGGCGCCGGGCATCGTGCCGCCGCCTACGAAAGTGGTAGTAGGCACGATCTGCGATTTTACGCCGATGCGAGATTTCACGAGTTCCGCTCGCTCACGCAGCTCGTCCAGGCTCAGATGGATCTGATCTATCGTCGTGATGAGGTGAAATTCTTTATTTATATACGCCTTGATCGTCTCGGCAAGCAGGCTTAGCGTGATCTTATCCACGCGCAGCATTCGCAGTAGCTGGTTTTTGCGCAGGCGCGCGATAAGCTTGCGATCCCCTAGGATGATGCCGCACTGCACGGAGCCGAAAAGCTTGTCGCCGCTAAAGCTAAGCAGCCGCACGCCGCTTTTTAAAAGCTCAAAAATGGATGGCTCGCTTTTGCCTAGCCCAAATCCCAGCTCGCTCGCGTAGCCGCTTCCAAGATCGTAATAATCGATGATCTCGTTAAAACTTTCCTCTTTTTTCATGCTAAATTTTGCAGGGTAAATTTTAGAAGCTTTAGCGGAAATTTCACTCTCGCAGTCTTCATGAAAATACTCGCTCCTTTCGGACGGCTCGCCGCTATTTAAATTTAGAGCATTCGCAGAAATATCCGCTAAGTTTAAACTATTCGGCGCGGAATTTAAAATTTCGCCCGTCGCATCCGACGAGCCGCCGCAAAGATTTTCTAAATTTTTAAAATTTGCCGCTCTAAGCGCTAAAAATTCCTCTTTTTTACGCGTCGCTTTTCGCGCTAAAGCCGCAACTTCCGCAGCGCTTACGCTCGAGCTGAAGCCCGAAATTTTAAAATTTGAACGGTGTACCTTCATCAAGATCGCCGTATTTTCATTGATCGCTTCTTCGTAATCGTCCGGCTTGGTTTTGTTCGTAGTGCCGATCTCCACAAGCTTTGCGCCCGAGTTTGCCATCACTTCGCTTACCCGAAAGCTCCCTCCGATCTCGACTAGCTCGCCGCGGCTTACCACGACTTCGCGTCCGCGCGCGAAGGTATTTAGCACCAAAAATACCGCCGCAGCGTTGTTATTGACCACGAGCGTGTCCTGCGCGCCGAAGAGCTCGCTGCACAAAAGCGCTATGTAGTCGTATCTGTTACCGCGCGCGCCCTCGGATAGGTCGTATTCTAAATTTGAATACGAGGTGATGATCTTTTGCGCGCGGGCTAAAATTTCGGCGCTGATGACGCTGCGGCCGAGGTTTGTGTGCAGCACGACGCCGGTTGCGTTGATGAGCGGCTTAAGGCATAAGCTTTGAAATTTTTCGTAGCGCGCTTTGATGCGCGCGATGATCTCGCTTTCGCTTGCGAGCTCGCCTCCTTGCAGCGCCTCCCTGCGTGCTTCTTCGATGAGCTCTTGTGCGATTTTGATGATTTGCGGGCGGAGGCAGTTTTGAAACTCCTGCGCGTTTGCGATTTTGTCGATTTTTGGTAGTTTGATTCGTTGCATTGCGACCCCGATGCCTTAAAATTTAGGCGATTTTAGCAAAATAAGCTTTTGCAAAACTTTATTTTGAAAAATCGCCTCGCATGCAAAGGCTTTGCCGCGCTTTTTAAAATTTTAAGCAAGCCTCTTGCGTAAGCTATAAATTTAATGCGCCGAGTTTTGGCGGACACTTTTTGTGAGGTTAAAATTTATATTCTAAGTTTAGTCCTGCGCTAAGTCCTTTTCGCTTGCCTACCATACCTTCAAATTTGGCTGCGGCTTCAAAATTTCCTAGATTTTTTAGCTTCGCTCCAACCTCCGCAATGCCGGTATTGCCTTTCATCGAAGGCGAGGCGATGTCCGTACCGTAGGCTAAATTTAACCCCTTTGCCTTACCGTCCAATTCCCGCTCATAAGCAAGTCCGCCGAAAAGATCCAGGCTTTGTCCTAGCTCGTAAGAGTACTTAAATCCGAGCTTTGTCCTTAAGGAATTGCTCTGTTTTAAAAGTATGCTTTCGGAATTTATCTCGACCTGCTTTTTACCCACTCTAGTAAAAAAGAGCTTCGCGTAAAGATCCAAGTCCGAAGCGTCGTTTATCTCAAATACTTTGCCAACTCCTGCGTGCGCGCCGTAGTAGTTTCTAGTGGCGTCGTAGCTCGCTTCCGTGCCGTCCGGCAACACGGTTTTATGATCCGTTTTGATCCTGCCGAGCTTTGCGGAGGCTTCGACGTAAAAATCGCTGGGCAGATTAAGTTTACCCAAAACGCCCGCGCCGTAATATCTCATATGGCCGCTTCCTCTGATATCGGATATGTAGTTTCCGTTAAACATGCCGCCGTATTCGTTGAACGTATCGTATTTGCCGCCGCCGAATTCCATAAAGAGCGAACTAAGCAAAGAATCAAATTCCTTCGCTAAACCTAGCGCAAAGGAGGCCGATCTGACGTCCACGTGCGAGCCTGATTCCAGCCTCATATCCGAAGCTTTCATTCCGCTTAGCACCGCGCCGCCCGAACTGTCGCTGCTTAGATTGGAATTTGATAGGGCATCAAAGCTCTGTCCAATCAAAGCTATTGCTCCTGCGGTAGGCTCTAGCATGCTTTTTTGGACGGTATCGATCAGTCTTTTTGCCTCATTTACGCCTCCGCCGTGATTATCCTCTGCCTGCTCGGATGGTCCTAGCGGCGTTAGCGGAGTGATCTTGCTTCGCACCACCGCGTAGAGCTCCTTGCCTTCGCTGGCTTGCTCCTCGCCGTCTTTTTGCAGACCAAACTCATATATCGTAGAAATTCCCGCTATAGCTTGCAAATTTTCCTTATGGTTCGTCATTTCTGCTGGATAGA
>NZ_CALEDC010000046.1 GCF_937949835.1 uncultured Campylobacter sp. | reverse complement strand
GACGCGCCGCTTAAGCTCGATCCTAGCGTAGTGCACGGCGAGCTGGCAAATGGTGTGAAATTTTATATCCTCAAAAACGACGTGCCAAAAAATAGCGCGCTTTTTTACCTCAACGTAGCTGCGGGCAGTGTCGATGAAAATGACGACGAGCAGGGTCTTGCGCATTTCGTCGAGCATATGGCATTCAACGGCAGCGAGCACTTCGATAAAAACGAGCTCGTTCATACCCTGCAGCGCCTTGGAGTGAAATTCGGCGCCGATCTCAATGCGCAAACAGGCTTTGAAAATACCACATACAACATCCAAGCCCAAGTGAGCGACGAGACACTAAAGGACATATTTTTGGTGCTGCGCGATTATGCAGGCGGCGTGAAATTTGACGAGAACGAAACGCAAAAAGAAAAAGGCGTCATCTTAGAAGAAGCAAAAAAAGGCTTTGAGAGGCGCTTTTACGAAAAGCGCGCCACATATTTATACCCCAATTCCATATTTTCCAGACGCTTTCCGATCGGACAAAATGAAATCATCAAAGGCGCCACTGGCGAGCAACTAAAAAAATTCTATGCGCGCAACTACCTTCCTAGCGCCATTAGCATCATAGTCGTGGGCGACGTAAACGTTGAGCAGATTAAAAACCTAATCAAGCAAAATTTTAGCTCTCTTTCTGCGCACGGCGAAAAAATCCCGCGCGATCTTAGCCTACGCCCATTTGAAGGCGGGCTAGCAAGCACCGTAGAACCTGAGCTCGGCACTAATGTCGCTAGCGTGCTTTACGCAGGCAAATATGAGCCGCTAAGAAGCTACGGTGCGCTTAAAAATGAGTGGCTGCAAGCCTACGTATCGAGGCTGATGGAGCTTGGATACGACGCGATGAATGTAAATGCCAAAATTCCGCTTAAAGCCTATTTCGGCTCGGACGATCTGTTTAAAAACCGCAGACTATACAGCATAAGCGCAAATATTTTTAATTTCGACGCCAACGCCACGCTAAGTAGTCTTTTTAGCGCGATCAAAGGGGTACGCGAACACGGATTTAACAATGACGATTTTGATAGCGTTAAGGCGGAATTTAAACATCAAGTGCAAGCCGATCTGCTTAAAAACGATACACAAAGTGCGCAAATAGGGGCACTACTTGATTTCGTACAAAACGGCAATGTAAAGCTTAGTAAGCAAGACGAGCACGATCTAAGCCTCAAGGCGTTAGAAGAAATAACGCTAGCGGATGTTAATAAATTTTTCTCAAAGATAACGGATGGAGCGAGATTTACGGAGATTATCTCTGCAAAGGATTTGGGCATTAGCCAAAAAGATGCGGAGCTGCTCTACGAAAAAGCGGTGCCGTTTAATTTCGCTGCTTCGAAGCTTGCTTCCAAGCAGCTTGCGGGAGCAAATTTAAAAGAGACGGAATTTAAAGCACAAAAAGGCGCTAGCGGCACTGAAATTTTGGAGTTTAAAAACGGCGCGAGGGTAATTTTAAAGCCTCTTAAAAGCGAGAAAAATAAAATTGCCCTCGCAGCCGTTAAAAAAGGTGGCTACGCGCATTTCGGCAAGGCTCGTGGCGAAATTATAACCGCGCTGCTAAACTCGGGCACCATAGGCGAGCTAAACGAATACGAGGCGGGACGTTTGACTTCAAAATTTGATTATAAGCTAAGATTTAGGATGGATGACGCGGACTGCGGTTTTAGAGGCGCAGGGGCGGATCTGGAGGCGATGGCGCGCGAGCTTTACGCAAGATTTAGCGAGCCGCTAATTCATGCAAGCTCGCTTACAAAATACAAAACCGACGCGCTTTCGGCGATTGCGCTACGAGACGAGACGGCGGAATTTAAATTCGGCGAGCAAATTTTAAAATCTCTATATTCAGGAGATACGGCTCGCAAGCAGCCGCTTAGCGTAGATGACGTAAAGAGCGCAAATCTTGCCGATTTACAGCGCGATGCGGATGAAATTTTTTCAGGTGCGGGAGATTTTATCTTCGTACTTAGCGGCGATTTCGAGCCTGTGCGCGCGAAACAAATTCTAGCCAAATATATCGGCAATCTAAAGCCAGGCACAAGCAGCGCTACACCTAAAACTTTGATGCTAAATACTTCTAGCGGCGAGATTGTGCAAGATTACGGCGATAGTGATAAAAGCGAAGTTCGGATGATTTTTTCAAACTATGAGCTGCAAAATTTCGACTTTGCAGACACTTATAAATTTCAAGCGTTAAAAAGCGTACTAAGCAATCGCATAGTCGAGCAGATCCGCGAGGCACGCGGACAAATTTACTCGGCGATGGTGCATAGCGCCTATGTGCGTGAGCCACAAATCGCAGCGAGCTTGAACGTATCGTTTTCTACCGAGCCGAAAGACGCCCGTGCGGTTGCAGCAAGCGTGAGTGAAATTTTAAAGCAGATCGAAAGCTCGGGCGCAAAAGATAGCGAGCTGGCAAATTTTAAAAAAGCGCAAATTTTATCGACCAAAAGGGCTGCGCAGACGAATGATTTTTGGCTTGCTAATATCACTGCGCACGAGCTTTACGGCTATCCGCTCTATGACGAAAAAAGCTACGCGGCAAGCATAAATGCAGTAAAAAGCGCGGATGTGCAGGAAGCCGCGCAAATGCTAAGCGATAGGCTATTTACGGCGATTTTAAATCCAAAAAGCTCCGAGAAACGCTAATGTTCGTTTCATTTTTTAAAAGCAAAAAATGGGCGCTTTTAGCATATACAGGGCTAGTATTTTTGATCGCGATTAATTGGTATCAAACTACGCTGAGCGTGCGTTTCAACGAATGGTATCGCGTATTTTATGATTTATGTCAAAACGTAGATCGTCATACGTTAAACGATTTTTATACGCAGATGAGGGTCTTTTTATGGATAGCGATGCCTGCCGTAGCGGCGGCGATTTCGGAGCGATACGTGGCGCGAATTTGGGCGTTTAAATGGCGAGAGGCGATGACCTTTTCCTATTTTTCATACTGGAAAAAGGTAAGTAAAGATATCGAAGGAAGCTCGCAGCGTATCCAAGAAGACATCTACCGCTTCTCAAAAATCATCGAAGATATCGGCACGCGCGTGCTTTCGGCGGCGATGACTCTTTTTGCGTTTATTCCCGTTTTGTGGAGCCTTAGCGAGAAAGTACCTTTTGAGGCGCTCAAAAAAATTCCCGGCTCTCTCGTATGGATCGCACTTGCAGTAAGCATCGGCGGACTGATAATTTCTTGGCTAGTAGGTTGGTTTCTGCCTAGGCTTGAATACAACAATCAAAAGGCGGAAGCTGCGTTTCGCAAAGAGCTGGTTTATGCCGAGGAGAATAAGACGGAATATGCGAGCGAAGAGACCACAAAGACGCTATTTGGCAAACTAAAGCACAACTATTACAGGCTATTTTTGCACTACTGCTACTTTGATTTATGGCTAAATTCTTTCTCGCAAATCCTGGTTATCGTGCCTTATCTCATAATGGGACCGGGGCTTTTTACTAAGGCGATTACGCTTGGAGTGATGATTCAAGTGGGCAATGCTTTTAGCCAAGTACGCGGCAGCTTTAGCGTTTTTATCGATAACTGGACGACGATCACGGAGCTTCGCTCAATCCATATGCGACTTAAAGAGTTTGAAAAAAATATCGACTACAAGGGCTAGATAAAATTTCGCCCGTATCTTGCGGCTCTAGATTTCGCTTTCTAAATTTAAAGCGAAATCCCGGGTCGCTAGCTTTTAAAATTTCTACGCTTTTACTGCTCGCTTTTTTCGTGATGAGTAATGTTTAGCTTTATAAATTTATAGCTTCCTACGAGCAAGATCATCCAAATCGCGATGAAAACTAAAGATTTGATCATTTTTAATCCTTAAAATTTTTATAATGCGGCGCGCAAAAAGCGCCGCCGATATGAAATTTAACTAAGCGCAAGAGCACGCAGTGCCGTGCACAAAAGCACAGCCTCGCCGCCACACGGCGCGCGGAAGCCATGCTGGAGCTGGCGTGCCTAATAATGCTCGTTTGAAAGCCCCTCTTTATCGAGCTTCTTCGCATCCATTGCGCGCCAAACATAGCTGATATAACCCAGCACGAAAGGCACTAGAAACGACACGTAAAACATCGTCTTAAGCGTATAGAGGCTCGAGCTTGCGTTGCTTATCGAAAGCGAGCTTTGCAGGTCGAAATTTGACGGATAAAACGCCGTGTGATTTAGTCCTAGGATCAAAAATACGCTCGTTACCGCGCATATGACGCCCACGCCGTAGAAAAATACTCCGCGCACGCTGCTTGTAAATGCGCCTTTGACGATGCCCACCAGCACCAGCACGACGCCCAGCAGCAGCAAGACTAGCGCCGCAGGCAGGCTTAGGTAGTTATGCAGATACTTAAAGCTCTCAAGGCTTACGACGCCGTCAGCGCCGATCGCGTAGCCCTGCTTTAGCAAGACCCACGTCAAAAACGCGATGAAAAAAACCAAAAACGCGCTAGCGTTAAATTTAAGCGAGGCTTTGAGCTTGGCGATCATTTCTGGCTCGGCGATATTGTTCATCAAATATAAGCTCGCTCCCGTCCTAGCGCAGAAAAATAGCGCAACTCCCAAGATGTAGTTAAACGGATTTGCTAGCGCTTCAAGCCCGCGAGCGGGGTTTTTCCACTGCACGAAATTATTATCTCCCAGCGCAAACTCGCTGCCGCTAAAAAGCGTCGAGACGATGATGCCAAGCAGGATCGTGCCCAGCGAGCCGTTTATGAAAAGAAAGGCTTCATAAGTTTTAGCGCCCAAGAAATTATCGGGCTTTTTTCTGTATTCGTAGGCGACGGCTTGGATTATGAAGCAAAAAAGCAGAGCCATCCACGCCCAATACGCCCCGCCGAAGCTGGTCGCATAAAACAGAGGAAACGCCGCAAAGCACGCCCCGCCGAACATCACGAGCGTAGTAAACGTAAGCTCCCATTTTTTGCCGATGGAATTTATTATAAAATCCTTCTCAGTCTCATTTTTCGCCAGCGTAAAAAGCAGCGTCTGACCGCCCTGCACGAAGAGCATAAAAACCAAAATTCCGCCCAGAAGCGAAACCACGCACCACCAATAAATTTGAAAAATTTCGTGCATCTTAAAATCCTATCTTTATCTGTTTTAGCATGATCTTTATCTCGGCTATGAATAAAACCGTAAATAAAACCGCAAAGAGCGCGAACGAGATCATTATGTTCGTCCCCGCCAGGCTAGTAGCCGCGACGCCCACCGGCATAAGATCTTGTATCGCCCACGGCTGGCGCCCTACTTCGGCTACGATCCAGCCCGCTTCGCACGTGACGTATCCCAAAGGAATGCTAAAGACGCAAAGCCATAGAATTTTCTTGTATTCGGCGAGGTTTTTTCGCATCGCCAAAAATAGCGTTACGAAAAATAGCAAGATAAAATAGCTTCCCAGAGCCACCATCACGTGGAAGCTGTAAAAGGTAAGCGCCACGGGAGGGACGATCTGCTTCGCATCGTCAAGGTAGCCGTAGCCTAAATTTTGCATATTTTGGTTGCCGAATAAAATTTCGCGAGCCTGCTGCATCGCCGCGGTGTCATTCACGTCTTTGGCGGCCTTGTAATCCTTTAGCGCTTGCAGGGCGATTTTGCCTTTTTCGATCTTTTTATCCGCGCCTTCGATGCCGAATTTTTCGTTTCCAAACACCAGATCATCGATGCCCGGCGTGAAATTATCAAGCCCTCTCGTAGCCATCAGCCCTAGCGCATAAGGTGCTTTAATCTCAAACAAAAACGGCTCCTTATCGTCTCCCGCGGTTTTGCTCGGATTTAAAACTCCCGCCGCAACGATGCCCGCGTTTACTTCGCCTTTATACAGTCCCTCCATCGCCGCAAGCTTCATCGGCTGCTTTTGCGCGACCTGATAGGCGCTCTCGTCGCCGCTAAATAGCACGAAAAGCGAGCTTAGCATACCGAAGCTTGCCGCTACGATGAAGCTTTTTTTAGCAAGCGCGAAGTCTTTGTTTTTTAGCATATAAAACGCCGAAATTCCAAGCACGAAAAGCGCCGCGGTAATGTAGCCGCCGCCGACGGTATGTAAAAATTTGGCCACTCCGAAGTGAGATAGCGCGATATCTAAAAAATTACTCATCTCGTTGCGCATCGTATCGGGATTAAAGCTCGTACCGACGGGGTTTTGCATCCAAGCATTCGCAATTAAGATCCAATACGCGCTTAAATTTGATCCGATCGCCACGAGCCAGGTTGAAAGAAGATGAAATTTCTTGCTTACGCGGCCCCAGCCGAAGAACATTACCGCAAAAAAGGTAGCCTCCAAGAAAAACGCAAGCAAGCCCTCAATCGCAAGCGGCGCGCCGAAGATATCGCCGACAAACCAGCTGTAATTCGCCCAGTTGGTGCCGAACTCAAACTCCATTATGATACCGGTCGCGACGCCGATGGCGAAATTTATACCGAAAAGGCGCAGCCAAAATTTAGTGATCTTGAGCCACTCCTGCTTACCGGTCGCGACATATAGGCTCTCCATAAACGCCACGATAAAGCTAAGCCCCAGCGTTAGGGGCACGAAAAGAAAGTGATAAAGCGCCGTGAGCGCAAACTGCGCCCTCGACCAATCCACGCTAGCAAGCTCTTGCATTCCTACTCCTTAGTCAAATTTTTATAGATGAAATCGATTTTTTCTTGATCGGTTTTAAATTTAGAATCCAAGTTTTCGTCGAAAATGAAAAATTTAAGTAGCACAAAAATTATAAATAGCTTGATCAAAATCACTGCCCACAGCGTTTTGCCAAGCTTCATCGAAGCAAATCCGTGCGCGTAAAATTTTAAAATTTTGCCGAAAAACATCAAATTTTAACCTTTAGCAATTATTAGTTTATATTTTTTATTGTATAACAATTAATTGAAATTTAGCTTTAAATTTTGAAATTTTGGTAGCAATTTTATCTTTTTTAATAAACTGAGTTTTGCGCCGCCACACTTAAATAAAATTTCTTCGCAACCGATCGCATTTTACTTA
>NZ_CALEDC010000045.1 GCF_937949835.1 uncultured Campylobacter sp. | reverse complement strand
AAATTCTAAAATTCTAAAATTCTAAAATTCTAAAATTCTAAAATTCTAAAATTCTGTCTGCGAGGTTTTCCGCTAAAATACTGCACAGCAAAATTCCGCGCTTAAAATTATAAAATTTTACGCAGCAAATTCTGTGCACTAAGCTTATCCCACATAAAAATTTTCGCGTTATAATCTTGACGCTAAAATTCCTTGAGCTGAAACTAAAGTCTGAAAAATTTTAAAATCCGTGCAGCCGCTTGATCTCTGCGCTGATCGGCTTTTTTTGGCCTGATTTGGTCACACTTACGTAGGTTGCGATCGCGCTGGTTACGTGCAAGCACTCGCGAAATCCATCCTCGCCCAGCCGCAACGCTGCGACCTCGATCTGCACGCGGATAGAGGTATTTCCCACGCTTAGTACTTTTGCGTAGCAGCTGATGACATCGCCGATAAATACGGGCTGCTTGAAAGTTACCTCCTGCATCGAGATCGTCACGACCCGCTCGGGCGCTATTTCGCGCGCCGCCGTCGCGCCCGCTAAATCGATCTGCGCTAGTATCCAGCCGCCGAAAATATTGCCCGAGCTATTCGTATCCTTAGGCAGCGCTACGACCTTGATGCGCGGCTCGCCGAAATCGTCTAAGTTTAAATCGCTCATTTTTACTCCTTAAATTTAAAAATCTCGCATTTTAACCGCGCAAATTTAACACTTTTTCGATACAATCGGCAAAAATCTATGTCGAAATTTTAAAATTTTAAGCGGATGCGAGGATAGAATTTTGCTCGCGAAGCAGACACATTCCGCTCGTAAAAAGACGATAAAAACGGCAAAAAGGATACGCGATGAACGATTTTGTAAAACTTAGCGAGATGGCAGCGAGCGCTAAGGCGCGACTAAACGCCCTCTACGACGAGCCGCACGCCGAGCTGATCGCGCGCGGATTGGAGATCTGCGGCTTTGAGTTTGGCGATACTGCGCGCATCGCCGTGCTGCGCCGCATCGTGGATCTCAAAGAGGATCCGCTGTTGCAAGAATTTCGCCGCTTGGGCTACGATGAGGCGCGACAGCGCGAGCTAAAGAGCAAAATGTATGATTTCACGCGCGAAATACATGAGGGCATGCACGAAGCGCTCATAGCCGAGGCGGGCGCGCAGGGGATTTTGCAGCCCTTTTATCTGGAGCTTTTAAAGGGCGTGCACCGCATCGGGCTCGTGCTAAGCGATATGCAAAAAAGCTGGCAAGCCCTAATCATCGAAGGCACGAACAAGCGCTTGCAAAAGGAATTTAGCTCGCTTGCGCGGGCGAAGGAATTTTTGCTGCAAAAGAAGCTGTTTATGCGCACGCCTCACGGCGAGATCTGCGAGCGCTGCTACGGCGCGATAGTGCAGCGCGACGGCAAATCCCAAATGGTTCCCTACGCCGTGGTCTTTGCGGATGAGACGGCAAAGCTGCAGAGTGAATTTAGCGATCTTTTAGAGCGCCTCGTGATGCTTGCAGAAGATGAGAGCGAACTAGCCTACATCGCGTATCTAAGTAAGCTCAAACAGGCCTTTTGCGAGAGGGACGCTAACGCGGTAATCGGCGCGTGGCGGGATGCGGAGATCGCGTGGATGGATATAAAAACGCCGCTTCAAATCGGCCATCCGCTTGAGTACTACGAGGACGCCTACACGCACGCAGTCGCGCTGGAATGGGACGTCAGGCTTGCAGGCGCGTATGAGTTCAGCGCGAAGGAATTTAAAGCGCGTGTAAGCGAGAGCTTTGAGCGCGCATATGAAAAAATCGGCGCCGATAACGCCGTCATGCACTCGCTCGTGCTCTCAAATATCGCCAAAACCCAGCTTTACGTCTGCGCGCCGTTGATCTACTACGGCGCCGATCTGAACGGGCTCTTTTCGGCGCAGGTCGTGCCAAACGACGAGTTCGTAAGCACCAACTGCGGCAAGAAAATTTTCGCCTTCGTAAATTTCGTCTATGAAAGCGCCAAGGCTAGACCTTTTATGCGGCTAAGCAGCGAAATTTTTACTCTCGATTATCTAAATTTCGGGCGCGAAATTTTATTTAAAAAGCCGCAAATTTGGCGCCGCGTCTACGAAATATCGACGATCGGACATGAGTTCGGGCATATATTTTTCATCGACGCGGACACCGAGGCGCGCATGAACCGCTCGGGGCTTTTTAAGCTCATCGAGGAGTACAAGGCGACCACCGGCGGGCTCGTGAGCTTCTTTTTCCATGAGGAGGAGTTTTGCCTGCCGGTGCTAGA
>NZ_CALEDC010000044.1 GCF_937949835.1 uncultured Campylobacter sp. | reverse complement strand
TTAGGCTGCTTAAGATCGAGCCTGCGGAGCAGAGGGAGAAATTCGGCTTCCTGCTTGATGCGCTAAGCTTCGGCGCGCCTCCGCACGGAGGTATCGCGATCGGCTTTGATAGGCTGATGATGCTGGTTACCGGCTCAAGCAGTATTCGCGAGGTTATCGCGTTTCCTAAAACGCAGCGCGCGCAGTGTCCGCTCACCAAAGCCCCTAGCGTCGTTACAGACGAGCAGCTTCGCGAGCTAGGTCTTAGGCTTCATAAGAAGGAGCAAAAATGAAAAGCCTTTTTCTAATCATTGGCGCTCCTGGCAGCGGTAAAACGACCGATGCGAGCATGATCGCCCAGATGAATCAAAGCATCGAGCACTACTCCACGGGCGATCTGCTACGCGCCGAGGTAGCAAGCGGCAGCGCTCTTGGTAGGCAGATAGACGGCTTCATTTCTAAAGGCAATCTCGTGCCGCTTGATATCGTCGTAAATGCTATCGTTAGCGCGATTAAAAGCTCGCCTAAAGACTTCATCATCATCGACGGCTATCCAAGAAGCGTCGAGCAGATGAATAAGCTAGACGAGGTGCTGCGAGGCGACGATGATGTAAATCTTAGCGCGGTAATCGAGGTATGCGTTAGCGAAGAGGTCGCCAAGGAGCGTGTTTTAGGACGCGCTCGCGGAGCAGACGATAACGAGGAGGTCTTTAAAAACCGCATGGCGGTATTTTCAGAGCCGATCGAGGATATCCGTAAATTTTACGGCGACGCGGGCGTATTTTACAGCGTAAACGGCGAGCGCACGGTCGAGGAGATCGTAGCGGATATAAACGCTATAATCGCCGCGCAGATCGAAAAACTGGGCTAGCGCGCTTGGGGCGGCAGCTTAAATTTTTAAGCGCCTCCAGCTCCTTTTTTTCATTGCAAGCGGTGCAGATCGCGCTTAAATTTAACGCGCCTTTAGCACGAGCGCGCTTTGAAATTTATAGCTTGCCGTTAATGGAGATAGTTAAATTTTAGGCGTAAAATTAAGTAGCCGCTGTGTAAATTTAAATGCGATCGTCAAATGCAAGCAGATTTCAAATTTAATGAAATTTAGGATCTGTTTGCGGATGCAGAGATTAAAATTTAAGGATA
>NZ_CALEDC010000043.1 GCF_937949835.1 uncultured Campylobacter sp. | reverse complement strand
GCGCCACTTCAATCCAAAGGTCGATTTCATCATCGACATCGGCGGGCAGGACATCAAGTGTTTCTCCATTAAAGACGGCAATATTGATTCTATCGTGCTAAACGAGGCGTGCAGCTCGGGCTGTGGCTCGTTTTTGCAGACCTTTTCAAATTCTTTGGGTTACGACATTAAAGATTTCGCAAACCTAGCCCTTTTTGCAACCCATCCCGCTAAGCTCGGTAGCCGCTGCACGGTCTTTATGAACTCTTCGGTTAAGCAGGCTCAAAAGGACGGCGCTACGATCGAGGACATCAGCGCAGGTCTTGCTATTAGCGTCATCAAAAATGCGATTTACAAGGTTATCCGCGTGCGAAACGCCGACGATTTGGGTCAAAACATCGTAGTGCAGGGCGGTACCTTTTTAAACAATGCTGTGCTGCGTGCCTTCGAAAAAGAGCTCGGCAAGGACGTGATCCGTCTAGATATCAGCGAGCTTATGGGTGCATACGGCGCGGCGCTTTTTGCCAAAAATAACGCAAACGAGCGTACCGATATGATCAGTCGTGCAGAGCTTGAAAATTTCACTCATCGCAGTGAATTTAGCGTCTGCAAGCTCTGTACGAACAAATGCCCACTTACGATCAGCTACTTCGGCGATACTAAATTCGTCTCGGGAAATAAGTGCGAGCGCGGCGCGGGCAAGGAGATCCGCCACGACATTACGAATTTATTTGAGTTTAAAAACGAGCTTTTGCGAAAATATCGCAAGCCGCCGAAGCAAGACGCACCGCGGGTCGGAATTCCGTTTGTTTTGAATATGTTTGAGATGATCCCGTTTTGGAGTGCGTTTTTTGAAAATTTAGGCATGAGCGTCGTGCTGTCGCAAAAGCCGCGAAAAGAGACGCTGTTTTTAGCAAGCCAAAGCATCCCGAGCGATACCGTCTGCTACCCGGCCAAAAGCGTGCACGGCCACATCTACGATCTGCTAAATAAGAGCGTCGATTTTATCTTTTATCCGTGTATGAGCTACAGCCTGGATGAAAATATCAGCGAGAACTGCTACAACTGCCCCGTAGTCGCATACTACCCAGAACTGATACGCGCGAATGTAGGCGCGCTGGAGGAGAAAAAATTCCTCTACCCACACGTGGATCTTAACATGCAAGATTCGTTTTGCAAAACGATGCAGGCTGAGCTCGCGGATGCCGGGTATAAATTTCATTCCGACGCTGTGAAAAACGCCGTCTTGCAAGGCCTTAAGGAGCTGCAAAGCTATAAAAATACCGTTTTAATAAAAGGCGAGGAGACCCTAAAGGAGATCAATGCAAGCGGTGCGTCCGCCGTCGTGCTAGCGGGTCGTCCGTATCATATCGACAAGACGATCAACCACGGCATCGATCGCTATCTAAATTCCTTGGGCTTTATAGTGCTTAGCGAGGACGCGCTGCCGCTTAGCAGGGTGCAGACGAAAAGCCTTAATCAATGGACCTACCACGCCAGGCTTTATAGCGCGGCGCGGTTCATTTGTAAATACCCGCGTATGCAGCTGGTGCAGTTAGTGAGCTTCGGCTGCGGGATAGATGCGATCACGGGTGACGAGGTGCGCGACATACTGCGCCAAAACGGTAAAATTTACACTCAACTTAAAATCGACGAGGTTACGAACCTAGGTGCGGTCAAGATCCGCCTGCGTAGCCTAAAAGCGACTATGATAGAGCGCGAAAGGCAAGGCGCGCAACAAGAAGCAAGAAAGGATGCGCGCTAATGTTTGCTAAATTTACGAAGGATATGAAAGCGACCCACACGATATTGATCCCCACGATGATCGATCCGCATTTTCGCTTTATGCAAGGCGTGCTGCGCGACGAGGGCTACAAGAGCGTCTTGCTCGGCGAAAATCGTCAAAATATCGTCGAGGAAGGGCTTCGCAGCGTCCACAACGATATGTGCTACCCCGCGCTGCTCGTCATCGGGCAGTTCATCGACGCGCTCAAAAGTGGCGAGTTTGATACGCACAAGGTAGCGCTTCTCATCAGCCAAACGGGCGGCGGCTGCAGAGCGAGCAACTACATAAATTTGCTTCGCAAAGCGCTTGAGGACAGCGGTTTTAGCTACGTCCCCGCGATCTCGTTAAATTTCGGCTCGCTAGATGAGAATGAATTTAGCCTCGGAAAAAAATCGCTTCTAAAGCTCTTCGCCGCGATATTTTACGGCGATTTGATGATGGGGCTGTATAATCAGTGCAAGCCCTACGAAAAGATCAAAAACCAAACGAATGAAATTTACGAACTCTGCGCCGAGCGGATCAAAAATTTGACCGATCAAAGATCGTTTTTCAATCTCAAGAAAAATTTCAAATTTATCCTCTCGCAGTTCGCTAAAATCGAGCGCGACGATAAGCCGCGAGTGAAGGTGGGCATCGTGGGCGAAATTTATCTCAAATACTCCCCTATCGGCAACAACGGCCTAAATGCCTACCTCATCCGCGAAAATGCGGAGCCCGTAAATACGGGGCTGATGGACTTCGTGCTTACCTGCATCTACGATGCGGTCTACGACAAGCAGCTCTACGGCAAGGGCGGCGCGGCGTATTACGGCTCGCTTGCGGTCGCTAAGGTAGTGGAATTTTTCCAGCGCATGATGATTAAGCAGATAAAACGATTTGGATTTCGCGCGCCGAGCCCATTTAGCGAGGTTCGCGCCGCCGCCGACGGCTACATCGGTCACGGCGTGAAGATGGGCGAGGGCTGGCTGCTGACGGCGGAGATGGTCGAGTTTATGCGCCACGGCATACAAAACGTCGTGTGCGCGCAGCCCTTCGGCTGCCTGCCAAACCACATCATCGCGCGCGGAATGATCCGAAAGATTAAACAGAACTACCCGCAGGCAAACATCGCCGCTATCGACTACGACCCGGGCGCAAGCGCGGTAAATCAAGAAAACCGCATAAAGCTGATGCTTGCTAACGCAAATAGAAAGTAGTGCGCCACATATCAAAAATGGCTTTGGAATTTTAGATTCTAAAGCCTGCCGTAAAATTTTAAAATTTAAAAGCAAGCTCGCGATGACGGTTAAATTTTGAGGCGCAAATGGCTCACTTCCTTTCGCGAAATTTCCTCGAGATTTTAAAATTTTAAAATCTCGGCAATGCCATTGCGCTTATTTTGCCTTTTCCGTGCGTTCCGGCTTTAATTCTTGCGAAATTTCATCGGAATTTTATGGAAGTCCGCGCGAAATTCTACGCGTCGCCGCCATAGAATTCCATCATACAATCCCATTTCGCCACGTCATAAAATTCCATTCTCGTTAAGGCAAAATTTAATACAATCCGTTTTTAAATTTTACGAAGGAAGTTTATGAAATTTTGGATTTGCGGCGCGGTTTTGGCACTATGCTGTGGGATTTTTAGCGGATGCGTGAGTAAGAATTTGCCGGGCTACATGCAAGGGCGCGAGCATATCGTCGCGATGAGCGCGGCGTCCGGCGGTCAGCTGCGAATGAGTGGCGAGATTTACGATTACATATTTGATGCAAATCTTAGTGCCGTGCGCGCCAAGGTTGCGAGTCTGGCGTCGCTAAATAAAGACGCAATAAGGCGCAACGTAAGCATGCTCACGATCGACAGATACAACGAGGGTAGCGATGCTGCGTATATCCAGCATGAAATCGAGCTCGTAAAATATGATCTGCCACTATCCGTGCAGGCTAAGCTGATGGATGATCCCGAGCAGCTTGAGCCCGCGTATAGCTCTACGTTTCGTTACTCTTATCTGATCGAAGGCAAATATTTTAAGCGCCTAAAAGATCACGACGAGCTGCGCAGATCGCACCGCCTAAGCGTGCCGATCGAGTACCCCGCGCGTATAGCGGTCGATAGCGGGATCAAAAGTGAGCGCGATGCGAAAATGGATACCGACATACAAGGGCTCATCGTAATGCCACTAATGATGCCCGTGCTGCTTTTAGGCAGTATCCTAGGCGGCTGAAATCGGCTGAATCACGGAAGTGAAATTTTATTGATTTAAATTCTAAAGTAGTGGCGGACAGAGAGGGATTTGAACCCTCGAGCCCCGGTTAGAAGCTGCACCCTTAGCAGGGGTGTGGTTTCGGCCACTCACCCATCTGTCCACAAAAAGAAATCGCATTATACATAACTAATCTAATAATGGGCTTAAATTAGCTCAGCTCGCAGAATTTATCACCGCGCGGATATTTTGAGCTAGCGGCACAAAGAGATATAATGAGTCACAATATTCGACGTAGATAATTTATACTTGCTTACATAGCTTCTGCGAAACTTAAAACTTACGCGAGCTTTTAAAGTCTATGCGAGCAAAAAATTTACGTCCATGCGTTATTTTGCGGCGAAATTTTAAAATTTTAAATTCAGTCGGGCGCGAATTTTAAAATCCGGCTTACAAGTAAAATTTCAAAATCCCGTATAAGCGCAAAATTTTAGGATTTAGGGTTTTACGATCTGCGTAATTCTGAAATTTTAAGCATATTTAAGCTTTAAAATTTTGAAAATTTCAAAGCTTAAAAATTTCAATAATTTTGGTTGCGAGGATTTTAAAATTTGGAATTTTGCAAAATTCCAAATTTTAAGATTGATGACACTCTAAGATCTC
>NZ_CALEDC010000042.1 GCF_937949835.1 uncultured Campylobacter sp. | reverse complement strand
GCGCCTTGAAATACTCGCCAAGCTTGGCGATGTATTCATACATAGCCGCAAATTCGTGCAAGGTGTCGTAAAAAACGATATGATCGAGCGGCTTTTTGTCGCGCAGTAGCAAATCTAGCATCGCCGTGCTATCCTTGCCGCCCGAAAGCGTTGCGATATGGGTCATCCTTTTCCTTTAAATTTAAACTCTTTAACAAGCCTTTTAATCAGCTTTAAAGGCTTGTTAAAGGGCTTAACGCCCTTTAACTTTAATCGAACCATAGCCTAAGCGTGCCGTCGTCATCTATGTCCAGTTCATCGGGGATGGCCCCGCCGAACAAAGAGTGAGTGCCCTTAAAATTTTGATCCAGCATGGTTAAATTGACGATATCGATATAAAAAGTATCGATATGCGAATACTTGCCTCTTTCTAAATCGTCCACCATTTCTTGCGATAAAAGAAGCAAATCATATCCGATTAGCTCGCAAGTAGCTTTTATGCTGCCGTAGGTTATATCGTGGTTGCCTTCCACTATAAAGCTATCGCCTAGTTCTTCGTTATCAAGCTCAGCAGCCCTTTTAAAAATTCTCTCAAAATCGGCTTTATCTTTTATCCTATATTTTGGCTCTATCATTGTCCTGCCTCCAAACTCTCAATTTTAGGCACTATGCGGAAGCTATCTTTTATAGTTCTTGTTAGTCCCAGCTTTACGAGATCTTCATCTTTTAGCTCCGCTAGAGCGTCTTTATTAGGTTTTTCCTCGTATATGATGCACTCTTTGGCTAGCCCGTAGCTTTTGATCGCCTTTAGCAGGCTTTCTACTTTTGCCTTAATACGAGGCAAGCTCACACTTTTAGTTAGGCGGTAGCCGATCTCGCCAAAGGTAAATTCCTTCGAGCGTTTTTCGGCAAATTCGTGCTTGTTTTCTTCGCAAAAAAACGTGATTTGCTGCTCGATATAGTTTTTCTCGCTCTCGAGTCTCTCTACTTCAGCTTTTCTGCTCTCTTTGATGCGGTTGCACTCAAGCGTTACTTCGCCGTTGATCTTTTCGATACCTACACTTAGCTCGCACACCTTTTTTAGCGCATTATCTATATCGCTAAAGCTTTTTATTTCCATTTTCTACTCCTTAGTTTTGATTTTCTTCTGTTTGCTCTTATTACTTGGCTTTTATGCTTCGCGCCCTTTGTTATTTGACTCTTAGCAAAAGCCATCCTGCTTCTTCTGGTTTTGGTTTGCATTGGCACGCCGCCAAGTGGGCTGGTGTCGCTTATAGCTAAGCTTAGCCCCGCCAGCATCGACATGGCTTTTATCATCTCTTTCTCCTTTCTAAAATTTTAAGTTTTTTAGCTAGTCCGTATTTTATGACGTAGCCGTATCTTAGGCAGATCGGAAGCGTATTTTTACTCTTCTTTACGATCCACACCTTGCCGCCCTCACTCATCAAACAAGCTAAATTTCAGCTCCCTCACGCCGAGCTGTCTTGCAAGCTCTCGCTCGTATGCCATACCTTTGCTCTCCTTGCTGTACTCGCACGGAAAGAAATAGTAATAGCTGCAAACGCTTAGAAGCTCCTCGCAGTTTTTCATTATTCGCTCGCGCTCCAGCTCGCTGTATACGCCCAGCCATGCAAGCACGGGCGAGATGGGCTCGTAGCCGTTGGCGCGCACGATGGCGCAGGCCTGCTCGGCAAGCTTGCGGGCGTAGTAGTCGCGATCTCGATCATGCTTGCATTTGATACTTGCATACGGCGAGCTTACAAAACAAAGCCTTGCCGTTCGTTTGTCCATATTTTCTCCTTTCTTTTAAAATTTAAGCTTTAGCGCTTATATAGGCTCTTGCAAAAAGAGCCCGATAAAAGCTAAATGATAAACATCTGCTCACGCAGATAAGTAAGTACTTTTCGTACGAAAGGATGGCTCATCATCGTAGCATCGGCGCAAATTCTTAACTTGCCGAAACGTTCAATCACGGGGCATCTGCTCCTAGAGCCATAATAGAAGGTTACATAAAACGCCCAATCCTCACTTGCTTGC
>NZ_CALEDC010000041.1 GCF_937949835.1 uncultured Campylobacter sp. | reverse complement strand
GTGAAATTTCAATCCGTAGCGGGCGCCTAAACGGCTTTGTTTTTTAAATTTAGCTCTGCGCGAGCTTTCGTTTTTGCACGCAGCCTCGCCGCGACACGCTATCTCGCGCGATTATTTTTGCTCGTGACTTTACTCTTGCGCGAAAGAGCATGCGCTAAATTTTCAAAAAGTTCGCCCTTGCAGGCTGAAATTTGCGTGGGTGCCTCTCTTACCGAGCAAAATAAGGCGCATGGCAAGCCTTCTTGGTTTTTGCGTTTTTCTGCCGGCATAGCATGCGAAATTTTGCCCGCGATAGCTTTGCTAGGACGCACTACCGGATTTTTACTCAAAATTTTTATGCAAAAGCGAAATTTATGGACGGGCTGCTTAGTTTTGCGCCGCGCGGCCATCTCTGTATTGCGATTTAAATCCGTCGCATACCTCGCCGCCGCGTAGAATTTCCGCAAAACGCCGCTATCCTACGCCAACACTGTATTTTGCGAAGCGGCAATGTCCTAGACGGCGTAAAATTTCGCAGCGGGCGATACGTAAAATTTGATCCGCTTTGTCATATTACTACGAAATAAATTTTGCGCTACCGCAAAATTGCGCTCCGCAGCAGCTCTTCTATCTTTTGCAGATCCTCTTTGAAAAGCTCCGCTTTGCTCGGATTTTGCGCGATGAATGCGGGATCGAAGCTCGGCACGAAGCTGATGCCGCCCTCGTTAAAGACCGAGCCGTGTAGCGCGTCCATGCCCGCTAGATCGCCGTTTCGCAGCACGATTTTACAGCAGAGCTCTCCTAGGCAGAGCACGACTTTGGGCTTTAAAATTTTGATCTCGTCGGTCAGATACGGCGCGCATTTTAAGATCATTTCCGAGCTTATGCGCCTATTTTTCGGCACTGCGCACTTTATCAGAAAGCTAAAATAGATCTGCTCGGGCGCGCAAATTTGATCTAGCGCCGCTGCTACCTCAGCCTCCAAACCGCCGCCAAAACCTTCGCCAATGCCCGGCGCGAGAGCTACGATCATAAGTTTTACGCCCGCGGGAGCTTTAAAATTTTTGATAGTTTTGAAATTTTTAAAATTTTGCTCGCTAGAGCTCGTGCGCGTTTTGGCAAGCTCGCAGAGATTGCACTCGGCGGTAGCGGATTTTAGCGCATCCAGCGCCTTAAAAAATCGCTCGCCGCCGCTTAAAATTTCGGCGCCTACGTAGCGGTAGCCGAACGCTTTGTAATAAAGCAGCCTGCGTAGTTGCGAGCTTTGCACGGCGCGCCTACGATCTGTTTAAATTTCGCGCGACGAATCCGCGATCAAACTGCGCCAAATCTTTGTAAAATTCCGCCCTAAAGCCCTGCTCGCGCAAAAACTCCGACAAGCTCTGCTTTTGATCGTAGCCCATCTCGCAGGCTAGAAATTTTGCGCGCCGTGCGGCGATCAGCACGATGCGTTTTAAAATTTCATCCCCCCGCTCGCCGCCAAACAGCGCCTGTTTCGGCTCCTGCAGCACGCGCGCGTCCAATGCGTAGGAGTTTGCGATGTAGGGCGGATTTGAGACGATGAGATCAAACTCGCCCGCGATCTCATCCGCGTAGGCGCAGTGTACGAACTCGACGTCCGCGCCCAAATTTGCGGCGTTTGCGCGCGCCACCTCAAGCGCATCCGCGCTGATGTCGCTAGCCGTGATGCGGCAAGAAGGAAGTAGCTTTTTTAAGCAGATAGCGATTATGCCGCTGCCCGTGCCGATCTCGCAAATGCACGGCTCGCCCAAGCTCTGCGCCAAAGCAAGCGCTTTTTTTACCAAAATTTCGGTCTCGCAGCGCGGTATCAGCACCCGCTCGTCTACGTAAAATTTAAAGCCCATAAACTCGCAGCTTTGCGTGATATATTCAAGCGGGCGACCGTCTTTGAACTCGGCTATCTTGGCGCGAAACTCCGCTTCATGCGCGAGCTCTTCCGAGCATTTTAGCACGAGCTCTTCGCTGCTAAGTCGCTCGCAAAGCTTTAAAATTTCGCGCGCGACGTATTTTGAGCCGCACTGCCCCAAGCCCCATCTTAGCGCCTCAGCGATCCTCATCAAGCTCTCTTATGCGCTCATACAGGCTCGGGTGCGAATGATACACCGCGGCGTAAATTTTATGAGCGAGCGGAAACGCCTTGTTTTCGCTGCCCAGCTTCTTTAGCGCGCCGATCATGCTCTCTTTATCCTGCATGCTAGCGCCATGTCGGTCCGCGCTAAATTCGTGCATACGGCTAAACTTGGAGATCACCGGCTCAAAAAACGCATGCAAAATCGGCGCAAACAAAATCATAAAAACCAGCGTCGCGCCGCCGCCCGCGTTAAGCCCCAGCGCGCCGAATACGCCTGCAGGAAGGTTTCCGAATACCGCGAACGTCGCGCCCAAAAGCACGAAGCTAAGCGCTAAATTTTTCAAAACATCGCCGTGTTTGAAATGCCCGAGCTCGTGCCCTAAAACGGCTAAAATTTCATCCTCGCTCAGCTTTTCGATGAGCGTGTCGAAGAGCACGACCTTTTTCGTCGCGCCGAAGCCGCCGAAATAGGCGTTTAGGCGCTTGTCGCGCTTGCTTGCGTCGATCGTAAAAACGCCGCTACTTTTAAAGCCGCAGCGCTGCAAAAGCCCCTCTATGCGCTCTTTTAGCTCGCCGTGCTCTAGCGGCTGCATCTTATTAAACAGCGGCGCGATAACGGTCGGATAGATCAGATTTATCAGTAAAATCACGCCGAAGCTTAGCAAAAAGCCCCAGACCCACCAGTGCGCGCCCAAGCTATTTACGCAAAAAACGAGCGCAGAGGCTACCGCAAAGCCAAAAATGAGCGTGAGTACGAGCGATTTTAGCGCGTCTTTTACGAAAACGGCGGGCGTTATCGTGGAAAAGCCTAGGCGGCGATCTTTGACGAAGGTTTTGTAAATTTCAAGCGGAAGCGATATCGCGCCGCCGATGATTAAAAACGCCGTTACAAAGCAGCTCTGCGCAAAAATCCCGTCGCCAGCTAGATCGTATATCGCGCGCTGTAACGCGCCAGCGCCTGCAAGTATCCAAATAAGCGCCACCGCAAAAGAAAAGCAGTGCGAAAATATATTAAATTTTAAATTTACCGCGCCGACCTCGCCCGCCTTGCGATAATCCTCCTCGCTAAGCACCACCGCAGGCTCTTTTAGCTTGGCGCGGATAAAGCTTAGCTCGAGCAGATCGAGCGAAATTTTATAAATCGTGTAAAGCGCGTATAAAAAGATCAAAAACCAAACCATCGCGCCTACTTTAGGCTCTCGGCGAGCGAAAGCACTTCGTAATATTCATTTTCCATACTGTTTAACGTTCCTCTTTTTTCTTCAAGTTCTTCAAAAAGCCCCTGCATACCGAGCTTTTGATAAATTTCAGGCGTTGAGAGCGCGTGATTTAGCTCCTTTATGCGCGCCTCGATAGCCTCGATCTTAGCGGGGTACTCTTCTAAAATTTTATTCTGTTTGTAGCTAAGCTTCGCGGCGCTCGTTTTTTCCTTTTTGTTTTCTCGGCCGCTCTCCTCTGCGCTCGCGCCAGCGTCGGCCTCGATCTGATCGATCTCCGCCATCTCGTCTTCAAACTCCAAATACTGCGAATACGGCATTTGAATTTGATCGATCGTGCCGTTTTTTTCAAAAACCCAAAGCTTATTTGTAATCTTATCGATAAAATAGCGATCGTGGCTTACGATTATGACGGCGCCTTCAAAGCTTAGCAGATAATCCTCCAAAATATTGATCGTCGCGATATCAAGATCGTTCGTCGGCTCGTCCAAGATCAAACAATCGTACTGCTCGGTAAAGAGCTTAGCAAGCGCCAGACGGTTCTTTTCGCCGCCGCTAAGAACGCCCACGGGCTTATCCAAAAACTCCTTCGGAAACAAGAAATTTTTCAAATATCCGTATACGTGCATGTAGCTGCCGCGGACGCTTATGTGATCGCCGCCGTTTGGACAGAAAATTTCGATTATGCTTTTATCGTCCGTGATGCCGCTGCGGGTCTGATCGAAGTAGCCGATCCTGATCTCGCCGCGTTTGATCTCGCCCGCATCGATCTTGCTGCGGCCGAGTAGAATTTTAAGTAGAGTGCTTTTGCCCGCGCCGTTGGCGCCTACGATGCCGATGCGCTCGCCTTGCAAAACTCGCGCCGAAAAGCCCTTGAAAAGCACCTTGCCGTTTAAAATTTTACCGATATTCGTGCATTCAAAGAGCATCTTTTTGCGATTGTCGCCGCCCGTGCCGTTAAAGCTCCTGCTCGCGCGCTCCAGCTCGAGCCGCACGCGACGGATCGCGCCCGGGTTTTTCTTCGCATCCTGCCTCATCTGCATGATACGCGCCTTGCGCCCTTCGTTGCGCTTTAGGCGCGCCTTTACGCCGCGGTGCAGCCACTCCTCCTCTGCGCGCAGCTGTTTAAGCAGCGTCTCGTGGGACTTCTCGAGCGAAGCAAGCATCTCCTGTTTGCGCCTTAAATAGTTCTCATATCCGCCGTCGAAATTTGAAATTTTACCCTCTTCGAGCTCGATACTGCGCGTCGCCAAACGGTCGATGAAATAGCGATCGTGGCTGATAAAAACGATCGTCTGCTTCGAGCTAAGCAGCATATCTTCTAGAAATTTCACCATATAGACGTCAAGGTGATTCGTGGGCTCATCCAGCAGCAGCACATCGGGCTTTTTAAGCACCAGCGCGCCCAGCGCCACGCGACGAATTTCGCCGCCGCTAAGCGTGCAGACCGAGCGGTTTTCGTAAATTTTAAGTCCGAAATTTTGCAGCACCTGCTCGATCTTATTGTCGATCTGCCAGCCGTCCTTGGCCTCGATAAATTTAATCAGCTCGTCTTGGCGCGCTAAAAGCTCCTTGTTTTCGGGCTGTGCGGCGATTTCGCTCGAGATCGCGTCGTATTCGCTAAGGGCGGCGTAAATTTCAGCTAGCTCCCGCCTCAGCGCGTCTTTTACCGAGAGATTTTCGTCAAATTTAGGCGTTTGAGCGAGCATCTGGATATTTAGCCCGTTTTGAGTGATCACGCGCCCCTCGTCGATCTCGCACAGACCCGCAATTATCTTCATCAGCGTGGATTTGCCGCCGCCGTTTTTGCCGATCACGGCGACGCGCTCGTTAGCGTCCAGTGCGAAATTTACGCCGTCTAAAACGACGTGAGAGCCGAATTTTTTTGTAACATCGATAAGCTCGATCAAAGCCAATTTTAAGTTCCTCTAGTGTTAAATTTGATGATTTTACACAAAATTCTATTAAATTTTAATAACTTTTAAAGCTTTAGCGATGCAAAGTTTGGAATCCAGCGGCCTGCGCGTAGAAATTTTCGCCCCGCACGCGCCGTCTTTTGCGGCTGCGCCCTCCTTTACAAAAGAAGCCGCGTCCGCACCGATCATCTACCTGCATGTCTTGGAGTTTAGCGCGACCGGCACGGGCGAAATTTACGAGTTCGTCTCGCGACAAAGCGGCGCGGATTTCGTGCTTGCGGCGATCTATCTAAACGAGGCGCAGTGGGGCGATAAGCTTAGCCCGTGGGCGGCAAAATCGCCGTTTAAGGGGGTGCGCGATTTCGCAGGCGGCGGCGCGGCGCACTTGGAA
>NZ_CALEDC010000040.1 GCF_937949835.1 uncultured Campylobacter sp. | reverse complement strand
GCTTAGCCATTTTTTTAACCGAAAGCTGTCCGCCGCACTAAATTTCGCAGCAAATTCCGGATCGATCCGCCGCGCTAGGGCGTAAATTTCATCGTTTGAAATTTCGCTTTTAAAATCGGGAACCTTCGGCGCCAGCCCGCTTAGCATCGCCTTTAGATAAAACCCGCTGCCGCCCGTGATTATCAAAGGCGCGCCGCTACGCCCCGCAAAAGCCCGCGCGGCTGCGTATTCTTTGATAAACTCGCCGACGCTGAAGTACTCGTTTGGGTAGATTAAATTTACGCCGAAGTGCCTGATCTCGCGCAGCTGCTCCTCGCTTGGCTTGGCGCTTGCGATGTCGATCTGCCGATAAATGCAGAGCGAATCCAGGCTCAAAATCACGGCGCCGATTTCGCGCGCGATACTTAGCGCAAGATCGCTTTTGCCGCTTGCGGTGGTGCCGATGATCGTGATCTGCGGGCTTGCGTGCGAGTTTTGGTTTTGGCTCAAGGCGTTTCCTTTCGTAAATTTTTCGTTCAAATTATATCAAATTTAGAGCTATTCTTACTTTTTTTTGATACAATGGTGCCCAAAATAAGGGGCGAAATGGCTAAATTTAAAGAAATTTTATCCGATATCAACGAATTAATAGTTTTTAAACACTCGGTTTTCGCGCTGCCGTTTATCTTTACGGCGATGATTACTGCGAGCAAGCTGCAAAACGGCTCGGTATGGTTCGGCTGGAAATTGCTTTTTTTGGGAATTTTATGCGCGGTGAGCGCCAGAAGCTTCGCAATGGCGCTAAATCGCTACTTGGACGAGGATATCGACCGCGCCAATCCGCGCTGCGCCTCGCGCCCTAGCGTGGACGGACGGATCGGACGCGGGAATTTGCTGCTTTTCATCATCGCAAACGCGGTGGTTTTCATAGCGGTTTCGGCGCTTATAAATCCTTTGGCGCTTAAGCTTTCGGTGCCGATTTTAGCGGCACTGGGCGGGTATTCGTATTTTAAGCGCTTTAGCGAGACCGCGCATTTGATGCTCGGCTTTTGCTTAGGGCTTGCGCCGATTGCGGGAGCGATCGCCGTTAGCGGCGGAATTCCGCTATGGTCGGTGCTGCTGTGCTTTGGAGTAGTATTTTGGGTAGGCGGCTTTGACGTGCTGTATTCGCTTCAAGATATGGAATTTGACCGCACGGCGGGGCTTTACAGCATCCCTGCGCTTTACGGCAAGGAAGCGTCGATGTTTATCTCTAAAATTTTTCATGCCGTAGCGGTGCTTTTTTGGCTGCTGTTTTGCGCGGCGGCAAATTTAGGCTTTTTTGCCTATCTGGGCGTGGCTGCGTGCGCGACGATCCTGTACTTCGAGCATAAGATCGTGCAGAAAGATTTTAGCAAGATCGATCGTGCGTTTTTCACGCTCAACGGCTACTTGGGCATCGCCTTTTTTGCTTTTGTTTTTGTAAATTTATTTTAAGGAACCCCTATGGATCTTAACACTATCATCATTTTAGGACTTTGCGTCGTTATATTTTTAATGTTTTTCGTCATATATTTTAAGGATAAGCAAGCGGATAAAAAATTCGAGCGATTCGATCAGGTGTTGACCGATGCTATGCAGGAAAACTATCTGCTTAAAAAGAAGGTCGAGGAGCTAAAAGAGATGATCGATTCGGGCGGCAAAGTCGCTCCCAATATCGATATAAACGCGATTGCAGATGTGATCGACGAGACGATAGAGCAGAGACTAGACGTAGTGCCTACGATGATCGACGAGCGGGTAGAAAAGCAGATCAGACCGCTACTAGATCAGCTTAAAGAGCTCATCGGCTCGGTAAGAAAATAGCCGGAGCAATATAAAAATAAAATTTTGCAAAATCGCTTTGTTTTTTATATAATCGCCGCAAATTGATATTAAGGCAAAATATGCTAATTGATAAATTTGGACGAACGATCGATTATTTGCGCATTTCGGTTACGCAGCGGTGTAATTTCAGATGCAGATATTGCATGCCTGCTACGCCGTTTAATTGGGTGCCGCGAGAGAATATTTTAAGCTTTGAGGAGATGTTTTTATTCATCAAGGTTGCGATCGACGGCGGCGTAAAAAAGATCCGTATCACCGGCGGCGAACCACTGGTGCGAAAGCGGACCGAGGATTTTATAAAGATGATCGCGGATTACGCCCCGGGTATCGATATTGCGCTTACCACCAACGGATATTATCTCAAAAATTATGCGCGCGCCCTGAAAGACGCAGGGCTAAAGCGAATTAATATGTCGCTTGACTCGCTGCGACCGGAGCGGGCTAAATTTATAGCTCAGCGCGGCGTGCTTTATAACGTCCTAGAAGGCCTTGACGCCGCGCTTGAAGCGGGACTAAAAGTCAAGCTAAACACCGTCGCGCTAAAAGGGATCAACGACGACGAGCTTATTTATTTGCTGGAATTTGCCCGCGAGAAGGATTGTCAGATCCGCTTCATAGAATTTATGGAAAACACCCATGCCGGCGATCTTACAGGCTTAAAATCAAACGAAATTTTAGATATTTTAAGGCGTAAATTTGTCTTTACCGCTCTGCCGAAATCGCAAAGTTCGCCCGCGTCGCTTTACGCGCTCGGGGACGGCTACACCTTCGGTATCATCGATCCGCACAAGCATGATTTTTGCGAGAGCTGCAACCGCATCAGACTAAGCGCCGAGGGGCTTTTGATCCCTTGTCTTTACTTCGAGGACGCACTAAGTATCAAAAAGGCGGTCAAAGAGGGCGACATCGCCGCCGCCGCCGAAATTTTAGCTAAAATTTTAGCGAATAAGCCCGAAAAAAATCGCTGGCAGACGGACGCTTCGAATGAAATTTCAAGTCGCGCATTTTACGAGACGGGCGGATGAGGCTCGTAGAGAGCTTTTTAAGCATCCAAGGCGAGGGCAAATACGCAGGCAGGCTCGCGTTTTTCTTTCGCTTTGCGGGCTGTAATCTGCGCTGCGAGGGCTTCGGCGGCGAGCGCATTTCGCCAAAGACCGGCGAGATCTTGCGCGGTTGCGATACGATCCGCGCGGTTTTTACAAACCACTTCGAGCACGAAGAAATTTTAAATTTAACGCAACTTTTGAATAAAATTCCAAATTTATCCGATTCATCCTGTTCTGAACCCGCGTGCTCTGCGGCAGGTTTTTGCGTCGCCGAGGCTTTTTCTGAAAGCGATACCTTAAATTCCGCCGCCGCGCAAACACCTTTTTGCCAAAAGGATAATGGAGAGAATTCTTTAAATTTAACGAGCGAAAATTCTTTAAATTTCGCAGTGCAAAATTCTTTAAATTTAAATCCGCAAAGCTCCGTCTCGCCGCAGAGCGCTAAGCTTTATCAAAAGCCCATCATCGTTATTACCGGCGGCGAGCCGCTACTGCATCACAAAGAGACGCTATTTTACGAGTTCGTCTGCGAGCTGCTCGCGCGCGGACACGCAGTGCACTTCGAAACCAACGGCACGATTTTAGTGGATTTTGAAAAATTTCCCGCCTACAAAAGCTGCGTCTTTGCGGTCTCGCCTAAGCTTTCAAACTCCGCCGAGCCGCGCGAACGCAGGTTAAACTTCGCCGCGCTGCGAAGCTTAAAACAAAACGCAAAAGATAGTTTTTACAAGTTCGTCATCTCGCCCGAGTTTGACGCGCAGCCCGAGATTAGAGAAATTTTAGCGGCGTGCGAGAGCGAAGTTTATTGTATGCCGCGCGGCGCAGATCGTCGCGAGCTGGAAAGTGGCGCGCAATTTTGCGTGGATTTTTGCCTAAAAAACGGCTATAATTACTCCGATCGCCTGCACATTAGAATTTGGGGCGAGAAGGACGGGGTATGATAATTAGGAAATTATACGAATTCGAAAACGCTCACATCGTGCGCCTGTGCGGCTCGAAGCGGTGCCGCACTAGCATCCACGGCCACTCCTACAGATGCGAAATTTTGCTTAGCTCAAATTTTTTAGATGAAGCGGGTATGGTTTACGACTTTGGTTATATGAAGCTCGGTATTCGCGAGCTTATCGATAGTTTCGACCACGCCACGACGATCTACGCGCGCGATGATGCGGGCTACATCGCGGATCTTAAAAAACACAGCGCGCGCTGGGTGCAGATACCGCTAAATCCGAGCGCGGAGCAGTTTTGTAGAATTTTTTTCGTCCTAATTGACCGACTTTTGAGCTTAACTCAGATGCAAAACGGCGAGCGCGAAGTAAAGCTTCACAGCGTCATCGTGCACGAAACGGCCACCGGCTACGCGCAGTGCTTCCGCGAGGACGCCTACAACGCGCAGATGGGCGAGATCGCGCTGGATGAGATAGAATTCTCGCCCGCCGTGCGCGAGGAGTGGAGGCAGCCGGAGCTTTGGCAAAAGCTGCTGCGCAGCGAAAAAATCATCTATCCAAAGGACTGCTGATGAGAAATTTATTTAAATTTGGCGCGGGGTTTGTGCGCGTTTTTGCCGCGTGCGCGATCTTTGCCTGCGCGCTTGCTTTGGGCGGTTGCGACGATGAGAAAAAGGACGCCTTGCAAAAGCCGCCGGTAGATAGCGAGGTGCCGAAGGACGTACCTATCGCGCCTAGCGAGCCCAAAGTCGATATAAACGCCGATATGCTGCCGCTTCCGGTGACCGAATAGGACGGAGCGTTGAAAAATCGGCGGCTAAATTTGAAAATTTTTAAAATTTGCATAGTTCGTATGCGGCGTGCGAGCGCGATTTCGGTGTCTTTTTTGCCTATGCGATCTGCGCAGAGAAATTTTAAATTTTATAAAGCTCTAACTGCGAAATTTTATTCTTGGCGCGAGATATACTGCACGAAACCGCGATTAGAAGGTGGCGGGATAAATTTTAACGCAACAAATATCCGCAGCCGCTTTAAAGAGTTTTTAAAATTTCAAAGGTGCGGAGCAGGTCTGCTTTATCTTGCGCCGAAAAAATTTGCGTTAAAATTTGATCGTTTCGGCTCTAGCCGCGCAAAATTTTATTTCGCGAATTTAACTCCCTGGCGGAAGTGATGGATTATCTGTATCAAAGCGCCCTGGGTTTTCATAAGTTTTTCGCGCTAGCTACGGCGATTTTAACGATAATTTATCTGATTTTTACCCAGCTTAAGATCGATGCGGCGGCGGAATTTTGCTCGCGCGGCAAGGCTTTAAATTCCGCCGCCTCCGCGCCGCAAGCTGGGAATTTAAAGCAAAAAAGCAGATCTGGGCTTAGATTTCTTAGGCGCATCAGGCTGTTTTTGCCGATATATTATTCGTGCATCGCGGCGCTGATAATTAGCGGAAGCGTGATGCTAGCGGTGCTGCGCTTCGATTTGAGCTTTAGAATTTACTTCATGGCGGCCGCAGCGCTAGCGATGATCATACTTAGCGCGGCGTCGTACAAGCGGCTAAAAATCGCGTATCTGAGCCAAAACTTTGCGCCGTATCAGCGCAAAATGCGGGTGATTTTGGGGCTAAGCTTAGCGATAATTTTGATAGCGAGTGTTATTTGATGGTATATTTTTACGATAAGTTTGCAGGCGAACAGAGCCTGATTTTGCAGAATGATCAGTTTTTGCACCTAAAGGCCAGGCGAGCAAGGGCGGGCGAGCGCATAGACGTGCGAAATCTTGAGGACGGGGCGAGTTATCTATATGAGATCGTCGAAATTTCGCGCAAAGGCGCGGCTTTGAATTTAGTTTTTAAAAGCTCCGTTTTTACGCCGAGCCACGATTTTTGCGTCGCTTGGGCGGTCGTCGAGAGCGCCGTGATCGAAAAGAGCCTGCCTGCGCTAAACGAGATGGGCGTCGGGCGGCTTGTTTTGGTCTATGCCGATCTGTCGCAGAAAAACGTGCGGCTCGATCCGCAGAGGATGGAGCGGATTTTGATCAACTCGTCGCAGCAATGCGGGCGAAATTCCATCATGCAGATCGAGGTTTTGAGCGGCTCGGACGAGCTAGCGCAAAGATATGAAAACGTAAGCCTGATCGATTTTGGCGGCAAGAACATCGACATTTTCGGCGGCGATGAGATCGCCTTCATCGGCCCGGAGGGCGGGTTTTCGCCGCGCGAAAGGGAGAAATTTAAAAACGCCTATGCGCTTAATAGCCCTTATATTTTGCGCTCAAACACCGCGCTGATCGCAACTTGCGCGAAGTTGATGTTTTAAGCGCTCGGCAAATTTTAAAATTTAAAAAGTCAGGCGCTTTAAATTTTGGAATTTAAAATTTACTCTGCGCGATCCGCTATGTTTATCTGCGGCTTGACGTGCTGCGCGTGTTTGCCGCGGCACATCTTCGTGCACTGTATTTTGCACGCCGCAGTAGGTTGCAATACAATAAATTTTACTCGCAAAACGGGCTAAATTTTAAAATTTTCGCGTCCAAAAAGCTTGCTCGAAAGAAAATCCGCCGTTTTGCCTAGAGTTTTTTAAAACCCTTTAAATTTGCTTTTTAGATAAAAAAGTTGTATAATCGCTACCTTTTAAAATCATCAAAAAGGATCAAAAATGAAAAAAGATATCCACCCAAACTTTGTCGAAACGACCGTTACCTGCGCTTGCGGAAACACTTTTAAAACGCGCTCGAACAAGCCTGAGATCCGCGTCGATATCTGCTCCAATTGCCATCCGTTTTTCACCGGCAGCGAGAAGATCGTAGATAGCGCGGGCCGCGTCGAGAAATTTAAGCAAAAATACGGAATGAAATAGTTGCTATATCTCATTCCTACGCCGATAGGAAATCTAAGCGATATCTCGAGCCGCGCGCTTGAGGTATTGCAAAGCTGCGAAATCCTAATCTGCGAGGATACGAGGGTTTCAAAAAAACTTCTAAACTTATTATCCGATAAATTTCAAATCTCATTTAAAATTTCACAGTTTTACTCTCTGCACACGCACAACGAAACGGAGTTTTTCGCTGACTTTGATCCGACGCTTCTGCGCGAAAAAGCTTGCGCATACGTAAGCGATGCGGGCATGCCCTGCATCAGCGATCCGGGAATTGCGCTCGTAAAATTTGCGCAGCGAAGTGGCGTGCCTTACGAGGTGCTTAGCGGCGCAAACGCTCTGCTGCTCGCAGCCGCCGCAAGCGGGCTAGTGGAGAAAGAATTTAGCTTTTTAGGCTTTTTGAATAATGACGGCGCGCAGCGCAAAGCTCAGATTCTAAATTTAATGCAGAGCCCCTATCCGTGCGTACTTTACGAATCCCCAAAGCGCGTGGTAAAGCTAATTGAGCAGATCGCGGGGATCGATGCGCAGCGCAAAATTTTTGCGATTAAGGAAGCCACGAAAAAATTTGAAACCAAATTTTTCGGTAGCGCCGCGGAGCTCTTGCTGGAGCTGAAAGGCGCAAATTTAAACGGCGAATGGTGCGTCGTGATTGACGGCGCAGGCGAGAAAAGCTTTGAAAAAATCACGCAAGAAGATATTCTCTCGCTTGAGATCGCGCCGAAAATAAAAGCGAAACTACTCTCAAAAATAAATGGCGAACCCGCCAAAGAAATATATAAAAATTTGATACGCTAAGTCATATTTTAACCGTTTTTCGCTAAAATCCCAAAATGATTATTTACGGCAAGCAGCTGTTTTTGCACCTTTTAAACCGGCATCCGCAGAAATTTATCCGCATCATCCTTGCTAAGGAGTGCGAGAAAGAAATTTTTAAAAAGATCGCCGCGACCGGCGTAAAAATCGAGCGCGCCGATGCGAAAAAAGCTCAAGCCCTCGCTCGCGGCGGCAACCATCAAGGCTTTTTAGCCGAGGTGGAGGAGTTTAGCTTCGGCGATCTGGCCAGCGTCAAAGACGATAAATTCGTGCCGATCCTTTATGGGCTTACCGACGTCGGAAACATCGGCGCGATAATGCGCAGCGCCTATGCTTTGGGCGCGGACAGCGTGATCGTCGTCGCAAATAATCTAAATATGGCGGGCGTAGTGCGCGCAAGCTCGGGCGCGGCGTATGAGCTAAACGTCGTTAAGGCCGCAGACGGGCTTAGCGTGCTAAATGAGCTTAAACAAAGCGGCTTTGAAATTTACGCCGCGAGTGCGGACGGGACGAGCTTTAAGGAGTTAGAGCTCGGCGCGAAAAACGCACTCGTAATGGGGAACGAAGAAGAGGGGATACCTGCTAGAGCGCTTAAAAAATGCGACTGCGCGGTATCAATAAAGATGCGCGAAGGCTGGGATTCGCTTAACGTAAGCGCGGCATTTGCGATACTATGCGATGGAATTTTAAATGGAAGAAATAGAAGAGAAGTTAAATAATACGGACGAGCAGGCGGAACAAACCGAGAAGCCGGAGCAAACACAGCAGCCAAAAAATAGCGATCTGGATAAATTAAAATCTATGGATCTCATCGAGATAGCGCGCACGACGCGCATCGACGCGCAAAATTTAGAATATATCATCAACAAAGACTTCGAAAAACTTGCAAATTTTAACGTGAAGGGCTATATTAAAATTTTAGAGCGCGAGTTCGGGCTGGATCTATCGGACTGGCTTAGCGAGTTTGAGAGCGCCAAAGCGAGCTTTGCGCCCATTAAAAAAGCTAAAGTCGAGCAGGTCTATGGTCAAAGGGTCAGCCCTAACAAAAGCGGCAGCGGTTGGCTTTTATGGCTGCTTGCAATGGTATTAATCATAGGCGCAATCTTTTATTTCGGACTTTATAAAAGCTTCGGTGAATTTTTGGGCTCACTTTTATGGGAACAAAACAAAACCACCTACTCGGACGCTCCGATCGTAAATAACACTCAAAAAAAGCTTGAAAACATCGGTATCGACGTCGTTTCGCACAACGCTACAGATGAAAAATTCGCACTAAAGTCAGATGCCAATGCAGCCGCTGCTGTGGATGAAAATTTAAGCTCGCTCAATGCGCTGGATCGCTCTATCAGGATCGAGCGCGCGAGCATTAAGACTGAGGAAAATTCTACCG